>CANRHW010000001.1 GCA_947630525.1 uncultured Clostridia bacterium
ATTATCATCAACATCCCGGTATCACGATCCATAACGACCGCATATCCAAAAGCCTCGGCCACATCGCGAACCGGCACAAAGAGCACGCCGTCCTTATCAATGGGCGGGTACGAAAGCTCGATGCTGCTGGTTGAAACGCTGCCGTCAAGCACATTGACGGTCGACAGATATGCGGTGCCGCTGCCGTACTTTACGGCCAGGGCTACTGTTTCGTCACATATAACCGTCTGTTCGTTTGCCTGATCCCACGCCACGGTCTTTAGCAGAGTTTCCATGAGCGCCTTGGCGGGCGCCATAATGACCCCGTTTTCCACATAGGGCTGAGGCCCCTCAAAATTCATAAGATAGTTACCGTCGATATTTATATTGACGGCGCTGCCGTCGGGCAGTTCCGGCTCCGCCGGGCGTTCTTTGGCGCCGGCGGTGTCTACGCCCAAGAGCGAGAAGCCGTAATCAAACATCTTTATGGAGTCGGTAAAGCGGCTCTCATTGGCGTCGGATGGCAAGGTCACGGTGATAACACGCTTGCCGCCCAGCTGAGCGGTGCCGCACATACAGTAGCCCGCCGCGTCGGTCATGCCGTTTTTGAAGCCGTCGGCCCCCTCGTAATAGTAGTCGGTGAACAGCTTGTTAAGGTTGTAATACACCTGACCATGAAATCCGACCGAGGACTGCTTTGTCCTCTCCAATATCTCCGGATAATCCTGTATCATATGGCGGGCCAGTATCGCAACTTCCCGGGCGGACATGAGGTTTTCGTTCTCGTACTCCGGGTGGAGACAAACGCCGGTGCCATTGTAAAACACCGAACCGATGCCTATTTCTTTAGCCTTATCGTTCATACGCTTCACAAACTCGGCCTCGCTGCCGCAGAGCAGCTCTGCCACGGCGGTAACGCAGGCCGCCGCCGAATCTATAACTATCATATCCAGCATTTCGTCAAGGGTATAGACCTGGTCATAATACAGATTGACCATCATCTTATAGTCCTCGACCCTGGAAAGGTTATAAACGTTTTCACTTATGGGCACAACGGCGTCAAGCGTTACCTCGCCGTTTTTAATGGCGTCGAGCACCACATATACGGACATCATCTTGGCGATAGAGGCCACGGGGCGCTGGGTGTCGGCGTCAAAGGAATAGAGTTCGGCGCCCGTGTCGTAGTCCATGATAAAGGCGCTCTTAGAGGTCAGCAGCTCGCCGCCCACATAGGGCTTGGCCGTATTGACATAGGTGTTGACGACAATAGCCCGTTCGCCGTCCAGCCAGTCGGTCTGATACATAGCCCTGAACTCGTCGGCGGCAATGGCCGTATATCCGCCCTCGATGTTATAGGCGTTCTTTATCTTATGCAAGGTTTTGCCGTCAAATATTTCCACATTTATCGGCTGACTGTGGTCAACGCTCAGGGCGACGGCGTCACCCTTGCCATGGTAGGGAGCCGCGTCCATTGGAACAGCCGGTTTGGAGTAATTACGCACCGCGCGGACGGTCCTCGTTTCGCTGTCAAAATTCAGGTCGAAGCCGTAATTGGACAAATGCTCGACGATCAGCGTCGCCTGACTTTCTCCGCCGAGATAGCTGAAGGTGGGTATCTCCGCGCCGTCAATAAAGGTGCGCACATCGGTATAGCGGAGAGAATCATACTTTTCAGCCGCGGCGGCAAAGCCATAGTCCAGCAGCCTTGAAATGTCGACAAACCTCTGATTGGTAGAAGATGAGCGCATAGTCACCGCAATCATGCGTCTGCCGCCCCTTACGGCCGTACCGCAGAAGCAGAACTTGGCGGCGGAGGTTGTGCCGGTCTTTAAGCCGTCGGCGCCCTCGTAATAGTAGGTGTCCAGCAGGTGGTTAGTGGTCCTGTAGGTGTTGCCGTGAAAACGCACGGATTTAAGAGAGCTGCGGTTGAGTATATCCGGATAATCGCGGATTATGTTACGGGCAAGGGTGGCCATGGCAATGGGCGTCACCTGATTGCTGGCAATGCCGCAGCTGTCATAATAATAGGCGTCGATGCCCATTTCGGCGGCCTTGTTGTTCATGCGCTGCACGAACGCCGCCTCGCTGCCGCCGCCCACCAGTTCCGCCAGAGCAACGGCCGCGCCGCTGGCCGAGTGGGCCACAACAACGCTTATCATTTCGTTCACGGTATAGGTCTGGTCGTAATACAGCGGAACGACGTTGGTATAAAGCGGGTCGCGGGAAATATCATATACCTTTTTGCTTATGGGCACAACGGTATCAAGGCTTATCTCGCCGTTGGCAATGGCCTCGTACACGCAGTAAACGTTCATTATTTTGGTCATGCTTGCGGGGACGAGCGGCGTATTGCCGTAATACTCATAAAGCACCTCGCCGGTAGCGTAATCCATTACGCAGGCGCCGGCGGAGGATATGTACTCACCGCCTACATAAGCGGCCTGCGCTCCCGCCGGGGCCAGAGATAAAACGAGCGTTAGCACAAGTACAAGCGCAAGAACTGACTTTTTCATGTATATCTCTCCTTTTTCGTATTACCGTCCGCCCGTCTGAGCAGCAGTATGAGCGGACAGATAAGAGCCCCGCAGCAGAAGTTGCTGACCCCGTGAACAAAATCAAAGGGCAGCCCGGCCGCTATCCAGCCTAACATTCCCTTAAAGCTCAGTCCAAACAGCAGCGCCTGGGCCGGAGCGTAAAGAGTGCCGTACAAAAAGCCGTGAGCGGCCGACATGGTCATATACACCGGCGGCTTTGCCCATTGTGGCAGCCCGGCCGGCAGCAGCATTACGCCTCCCCACAGGGGCAGCCAGATATAGAGATAGGGTATCCACCAGGTGGCAAAGCCGGAAAACAGCCCCGTCAAAAGCACAAAAACGTAAATTGGGTACAGGGCCTTTTTCCGATAAACCACCGTAAGCGCCACAACAAAGCAGCCCAGCAGGTGAACGTTCGGCAGCATCTCCATTATCAGCTTGGAGGCATACATCACCGCTCCAAGCATACCGAAGACCGCCGTTTCCCTTATCTTCAGCTTCATATGGTTTCGTACTTAAAGGCGTAACTGTCGCCGTCTATGATCTCGGTGAGGTCCACCCCATAGGTCGCGTACTCGCCGTTCACATAAAAGGCCCAGTAGGCCTGATCCTTGTCGGCGTCGGCTTCAATGCCGTTGACAGTCTTGACGTAAAGGCCGTATTGCCCCTGTTCGCCGTCGATGAGCTCCACCTCCAGCAGGGCGTCGCCCACGGTGGTTTTGTCGGTGTGTACTTCAAACAGAGCGTCCTGCCCATCGGCATCGGTAACGGTCAAATCAAAGACCTTTTCGCCCTCGCCCAGGACCGTTGCCTCTCCGCCGGCATTGCCGGCCTCCGGCTTATCCTTGCCGCAGCCGGCGGCAAAGGCCAGACTGACGGTCAGCAGCAGGCACAGCAGCAGAGTGTATATCCTTTTTGTTCTCATGTTTTTCCTCCTCATTGATACGGAGCGGCCGCCGGGCCCCTGCGGGCTCATATCGGGTGAACCTTATCCGTCTTATCCGCCAGCTCGGCGTCCAGCTTATACTTCCCCGCCTGACGGAACTGGAAGTACTTTACGGCCACCTGGCCAAAGAGCGCGTAGCTGAGCACGTCCTCGTCCTGCTCGATATATTCTTTTATCTCGCTGCGGAACCTGTCCAGCTCATTGGGTATGCTGTCGGCGGGGCGGCCGGTTATCCGCTTTTCGTCGCCGATAATCTGCTTGACGAACTCGGGCTTGATCTCCACCGGGGTTTTGCCGTATTCGCCCTTGATAAGGCCGCGGAACTCCTTGGTAACGTTCTTATATCTCTCGCCCAAAACCACGTTGAACACGGCCTGGGAACCGACTATCTGGCTTGTCGGCGTTACAAGCGGCGGATAGCCCGCGTCCTCGCGCACCCGGGGAACCTCTTTGAGCACGTCCTGGAACTTATCCTCGGCGCCAAGCTGTTTGAGCTGAGAGAGCAGGTTGCTGAGCATGCCGCCGGGAACCTGATATTTAAGGGTATTTACGTCCACCGCAAGGGACTTCGGATTGAGCAGGCCCTCTTTGATATATTTTTCGCGGAGGGGACGGAAGTAGTCGGCCAAATCGCTGAGGATGCCCAGGTCGTAGCCGGTGTCGTACTCGGTGCCCTTTAGTGCCGCCACAAGGGACTCCGTCGGGGGCTGAGACGTGCCCATAGCCAAGGGCGAAATGGCGCAGTCCACAATGTCCACTCCCGCCTCGATGGCCTTCAAATAAGTCATGGAGGCCACGCCGCTGGTGTAATGGGTGTGGAGCTCGATGGGTATTTTTACCGCCTTTTTCATCTGCGAAACCAGGTCGTAGGCCACATATGGGGTCAGCAGGCCGGCCATGTCCTTGATACAGATGGAATTTGCACCCATATCTTCAAGCTCCTTGGCAAGCTTCACAAAGGAAGCGTTGTTGTGCACGGGGCTTATGGTATAGGAGATAGCCGCCTGAACATGACCTTTTTCCTTAATGGCGGCGTTGATAGCGGTTTTAAGATTGCGCACGTCGTTAAGGGCGTCAAAAATGCGTATGATGTCTATGCCGTTGGCAATGGACTTCTGAACGAAATATTCCACCACGTCGTCGGCATAGTGCCGGTAGCCAAGTATGTTCTGGCCCCGGAAAAGCATCTGGAGCGGGGTCTTTTTGGCCTTGGCCTTAATTTTGCGCAGACGCTCCCAGGGGTCCTCGTTAAGGAACCGCAGGCAGCTGTCAAAGGTGGCGCCGCCCCAGGCCTCCAGGGCGTTATATCCAACGCTGTCCAGCATTTCCACCGCGCCGAGTATTTCATCCGTGGTCATGCGGGTGGCAATAAGGGACTGGTGCGCGTCACGAAGTATAGTTTCCGTTATTTTAACAGGTTTAGCCATGATAATATCCTCCTTTATTTATGCAAACAGTGCCAGGAATACGCCCGCCGCCACGGCGCTGCCGATAACGCCGGCAACGTTGGGGCCCATTGCGTGCATGAGCAGGAAGTTGGCGGGGTTTTCTTCCTGACCGACCTTCTGAGAAACGCGGGCGGCCATGGGCACGGCGCTGACGCCGGCGCTGCCGATGAGAGGATTGACCTTGCCGCCGGTGACCTTGCACATTATCTTGCCGAAGAGCAGGCCGCCTATGGTGCTTACGCAGAAAGCGCACAGTCCAAGGACTATTATGAGTATGGTCTTGGCCGTAAGGAAGGTCTCCGCCTTTGCCGTGGCGCCTACGGTGATGCCCAGGAAGATAGTTACAATGTTCATCAGCTCATTCTGAGCCGTTTTGCACAGGCGATCGGCCACGCCGCTCTCCTTGATAAGGTTGCCCAGCATGAGCATACCGACCAGCGGAGCCGCGTCGGGCACGATGAGCACTACCACCAGCGTAACTATTATGGGGAAAAGTATTTTCTCCTTCTGGGTCACCGGGCGGAGCTGCTCCATAACAATCTGCCGCTCCTGCTTAGTGGTAATCATTTTCATGAAAGGCGGCTGAATTATGGGGATGAGGGCCATATAGGAATAGGCCGCTATGGCAATGGCGCTGAGCAGGCCGGGAGCCAGAGTTTTTGTAACGTATATGGCCGTGGGGCCGTCCGCGCCGCCGATGATGCCTATGGACGCGGCTTCTTTAAATATGGTCTCGGCAGTGCCGTCGGCGCCGAAGCCGCCGATGCCAAACACGCCAAGAACAATTGCGCCGATGAAGGTTATGAACACTCCCAGCTGAGCCGCCGCTCCCAAAAGTATGCTCTTGGGATTGGAGATTAGCGGGCCAAAGTCGGTCATGCAGCCGATGCCCAGGAAGATAAGGGGCGGATAAATGCCCAGCTTCACTCCCAGGTACAAAAGGTCCAGCAGTCCGCCCTTGTGGAAAATAAGGTTCATATCCAGGTCGTGGCCGTCAATAAGATATTTCGGATCAATGAAAAATTCGGGGTGCATGACCTCTCCCAAAGGCAGGTTTGCGATGAGCATACCAAAAGCTATGGGCAGCAGAAGCAGCGGTTCGAACTTTTTAACGATGGCAAGGTAGAGCAGCACGCAGGCGATGGCCAGCATCACCAGCGTTTTAAGGCCGTAAAAATCGTCGGCGACCAGCTTGGTAAATATTTCGGCAACGCCGGTCTTGGCGAAAAACGCTCCAAAGCCATCTATCAGGTTTGTCAGCACTTTATTTCAACTCCTTTATACGTTCTTGTCCGAGTGATTTACGCTATGGTCACAAGAACGTCGCCGGTATTGACGCTGGAGCCCTTAGAGGTCACAACGGTCACAACTCCGGCCTGTGGAGCCTTTATCTCGTTTTCCATCTTCATGGCCTCAAGTACGACAAGAGTATCGCCGGCCTTGACGGAGGCGCCGCTTGTCACCTTGATATCCAGCACGTTGCCCGGCATGGGAGCCTTGACGGGAGTGCCGTTACCGGCGGCGGCCGGAGCGGCCTTTTTGGGCGCGGGAGCGGCAGCGGCGGCCTTGGGCGCCGCGGGGGCGGCGGAGGCGCCGGCCTCTACCTCCTCAACTTCGACTTCGTAGGAATTACCGTTTACGTTTACAATAAATTTTCTCATGATTTTATATCCTCCTATAATAGCTTAAAATCTGTTGTCAAGCAGGTCTTTGCGGCCGGCTCTGTTCCAGGCCCCGCCGTCCAGCTTTTTATACGAACGCACCCGTATGGACGACGCGCTCGTACCCATAGACGCGGCGACCGCGGCGGTTATCACCGCTATCAGTTCGAAGCCGTCCTCTTCGCGGACCTCCTCCGTCACCGGGGCGGCCGGCTCCTCCTTTTTCTCTTCCGCCGCCGGAGCGGAGAAAAGAGCCATAGCCTTTATTACGAACATTATGATTATAAGTATCAAGAATACTATGCATATTCCCATTACGGTATAGGCCAAGCCCTCGCCAAGAACCTCGGCAGGTTCAAAATCTACATATCTCGTCATGGCGCTCACCTCTACATGGGCATATTATCGTGCTTGCGGGATGGGCCGCAGGCGCGCTTGCTGGCCAGCATTTCCAGCGCGGCCGCTATGCGGGGGCGGGTCTCGGCGGGCTCAATAACATCGTCCACCAGTCCCATAGCCGCCGCCATGAGCGGCGAAGCGTCTGTTTCCTTATAAATCTTTTCCAGCTCCTCGCGGCTCGCGCCCTGATGGAGCTTATCCTCATAGAGCAGCTGCACGCCGGTATTGGAGGGCAGGGGAGCTATCTCGGCCTGGGGCCAGGCATAAACCACGTCGGCGCCAAGCTGTTTTGAGTTCATGACCGCATACGCGCTGCCGCAGGCCTTGCCCACGATAACGTTGACTTTGGGAACGGTAGCCTCGGCAAAGGCGTAAAGGAGCTTGGCGCCCTTCCTGGCAAGGCCCCACTCCTCTTCGGCGGCGCTCACGGCGAAGCCGTCAGCGTTGGTAAAGGTAATGACCGGAATATTGAAGCAGTCGCAGAAGCGCACGAACCGCGCCAGCTTCTCCAAAGCCTGGCCGGTAAGTCCGTCGCTGCCGGGCTGATTGGCGGCCACGCCTACGGCGGAGCCGTTTATCCGCGCAAAGCCCGCAACGGCGCTCTTTGCATAAGCGGACTGAACCTCCAGCAGGGCGCCGTCGTCAACCACCTCGGCAATGACCGTGCGCACGTCATATTCGCCGTCGACGCTTTCAAGAGCCGGGCTCGTGCGGTTAAGGTCGTCGGCGCAGTCCAGCACAGCCGGGTCGGAAAGGTTATTCGCCGGCAAATAGCTCAGCAGCAGCCGAGCAGTTTCAAGACAGAGCTCGTCGCTGTCGGCGGCAAAGTGCGCGCTGCCGCTGACGGTAAAGCAGCCCTTGCCGTCCACGGCAGCCTTTTTGCCGGTTGAGGACTCAATGACCGTCGGGCCGTTCACAAACAGCCGGCCGGTTTTTCCGTTGATTATGACAAAATCGCTCATTTCGGCGGCAAGAGCCCCGCTGCCGGCGCAGTTGCCAAGAACAAGACTGACGCTGGGTACCACGCCGCTGACGGAAGCCGCCGCGGCAAAAATTTTGCCGGCGGCCGCCTGAGCGGCAACGCCTTCGCCGATTCTCGCCCCGCAGGAATCCAAAATACCCACTATGGGCGCACCCATTTTGGCGGCCATTTCATAAACGCCGCAGACCTTGGCGGCGTTCATCTCGCCTATGGCACCTCCCATAACGGCGGCGTCCTGCGAGTAAACGTAAACCAACCGTCCGTCCACCGTACCGTAGCCGGTTATAACGCCGTCGGCAGGGGTACAGCTCTCTCTGGCGGAAATCAACGCTCCCAGCTCCACAAAGCTGCCCTCGTCAAGCAGGGCAAGCACCCTTTCTCTTGCGGTAAGGCCGTCGGAACGCTGACTTTTCCGCTTTTCTTCTCCGCCGCCCTGGGCCGCCTTTGCCCTGGCCTCGCGAAGGAGCTTAAGCTTTTCCATTGTGTCCATGTATTTACCTCCTTAATGTCTATGGCAACCTTTATGCGTGATTGCCTTAAAACCATATTAACCCATTATAGCATTAGTATATATTAAGCCGGGCTTTTTTGCAAGTGTTATTTTTGCCGTATAATGTAAAATAATATTAAAGTTTTTTGTCAGTTTTTTTGCAAAACAAAAACAGACCGTAAAAAGCCGCGCAAGCCGTGCAAAGCTTTTAAGCCATTTAACGGTCTGCGCGGCTTTTTACGGCCCATGCGATATTGAGGCTCGTCAATTTGGCGCGGTCATTCCGCCGCCACCGATACGCCGGTTAGTCAATGGGCTCCTCCAGCTCGTCAAGCTCAACTATATTTCGGTAATGCCAGTCCATTCCGGCAAATTTGCCGTCCTCGCCAAAGGTTTCGCCCTCCGGGCAGACCAGCTCGCCGCGGTTGCTGAACAGCGGGCCGGTAAACACGTCGTTCCCGGCCAAAATATCGTTCCTGGCCTCTTTGACCGCGGCGGTGGTGCCCCGATTGCAGTTATGGTTCACGGGAGAAAGATCCGCCAGACCGTCGCTCATGCCGCCCACAAAGTTTTCATTTATCCAGTTTTCTTCGATTATATCCTTTACTGTCGCGGTATAATACAGTCCCCAGTTTATCACCGGCCCCTGAAGGCAGCTCTTCGGAGCCTCGTCATTCATGTCGGTAACATAGCCGCAGCACTGAACTCCGGCGGACGCGGCTTCCCGCTGGGGCGCGGAGGAATAAGTGTTCTGGGCGATGACGTCGCAGCCCGCTTCGATAAGGCTGCGGGCCGTTTTGGCCTCGTCCTCAACGTCAAAGCGCTTGGCGACCTTACGCAGGTAAACGACCGCGTCGGGATTTACCCGTTCAACGCCCATCGCGAAGGCGTTTATTTCGGCCAGGTCCCTTTCTTCCCCCTCATAGCCCACAAAGCCTATAACGTTGGCGTCGGTATTGTAACCGGCCACCACGCCGCTGAGGTACTGGGTCTGATACATACGAACCACGTAACCGCTCATGTTGTTTTCATTATTTCGATTGCTCAGGGCATTACAGAATACTATATCGGGGTTTTTGTCGGCAAATTCCGCCATAATCGGGGCATATTCCCTGTGCGTGCCGAAAATAACTCTGCATCCGCTCTCAACGCAGGCGGCCACGGCCTCCCTTATACGGCCGTTATTGTCAACGGGCACGTCGGTACGGCGGTCGATCTGCTCTTCGGACAGGCCCAGCGATTTGCGCATGGCCTCGATACCCTGAAAATGCGACCTGACATAGGCGTCTTCGGAGTCCTCGCCGTCGCTGAATATTACGCCGACACGGATGCCGCTCTCGCCGGAAACATCTACCACCGGTTTTTCGCCTGAAACGGGCCTGTTTTCCTTTTTACAGGCGGAAAAAGACAGTATCGCCAGTATCAAAAACAAAGCAAGAACCGTTCTTTTCACCCTTATACACACCTCTTTTTTCATCCAACCTGTTTTGCATTCTTTCGGGGCTTTCCCCTTTTTATTTTATTTTACATCAAATTTATAAATTTTACAAGATGTTTTTTTAAAATTTACAAAGGGGACGAAAAAAAGGGGGGGCCGTAATGCTCCCCCCAGACTGATGATAAGCCCCATGAACAATGGGGAAAGCTCGAAAGGGAACTCCCTTTCGATAAAAAGCATAAAATCTCGGGGAGTGTACCGAGATTTTATACCTTAAGCACACGTCATCGACCGGACAATGCAAATTCACATTCCCATCCGCCGGTGACGCGCAGCGGCTGGTCGGCCTTGGAATAGCCCGCAAAGGCGTCGATCACCAGCATGTAGTCCCCGTCTCCGAGGCCGTCCGCCGGCAGGGCTATTACCGCCTTTCCGCCGGATATCTCCGCTGGCCCGGCGCTGCCGCCGGCCATCGCTGCACCGGTCATGTCCACTATTTTATAGCTGTCTATGCCAAGGCTGTCAAATTCTTTGTAGGGCGCCATATCGGGCTCGACCATCGCCGCGGTGACGGCGAGGCCGTTTTCGGCCGAGACGCTGACCTCTATTTCCTCCGAGGCATTTTCGTAGACGGAGCCTACCACGGTTCCTTTCCAATCCTTTACGTCCTTAAAAAGGCCGGCCCGGCCTGCGGCAAGCGCGGCGCCAAAGCACGTCAGCACGGCTATGGCCGCGGCTATGAGCGCCGGCCTTACGCCGCGCGGCTTTTTTGCCGGCGCGGCCTCCGTTGCCCGGCGTATTATTCGTTCCTTCATTTCATCGGTCATTTTTATTTTTTTAGCGCTTTCTTTCAATTTTTCAAGTCTCATTTACATATACTCCTCTCTGTATTTTTTCTCCAACAGCTCGCGCCCTTTTTTCAGGCGCATTTTCACCGCGGACGGCGTGACGCGCAGCGCCCGGGCAATGTCGCCCACACGCAGCTCCTCCACATAATGCAGCGTCAGCGCAAGGCGGTATTTTTCCGGCAGGGACATGAGCGCTTCAAGTATGCCGCTGTCTCCATCCGGGGGCCCGGCGGACAAGGTTTCAAGATATTCCGTGTCCGGCTGCGGATGCCTCGACCTGAAGCGAAGCATATCCCGGCATTTGTTTTTTGCGGTGGTTATGAGCCAGGCCTTTTCGTGTCCGGCGTTTTCAAAGTCCGGCGCCTTTTGTATATAGCTTATCATCACGTCCTGCACGGCGTCCTCCGCGTCGGCCCTTGCGCCGAGCATTATAAAGCACAGACGGAAAAGCATATCGCCGTAGTCGCGCACGGCCGCCTCGGCTCTTTCGGCCCTCGATCGTTCCATTGTATCGGCCTCCTTTCACTTATAACACGTTCCGCAGGGCTTTTTGGTCAATTTTTTTACAAATAAAAAACGGCCCGTCAGGCCGTCAGACTACTGACAAACCCTATTTACTATGGGGATAGCTCGAAAGGGAACTCCCTTTCGATAAAAAACATAAAATCCCGGGGCGTGTACCCGGGATTTTATACTATAATCGGGGTAGAAAATTTGTCCGCAGACAAATTTTCGTAATCGCAAGCGCTGCCCGTCAGTACCCGCGCTCGTTTCGTATCTTATCATAGGGAACGGGCATGGGGTATTTGCCGGTAAAGCAAGCGTCGCACCAGCCGGTTTTTGCGTCGGGTATCATTTCGCCCAAGGTCTCGACCGGCAGATAACCGAGACTGTCCGCGCCTATAATAGACTTTACGTCGTCCATGCTCCGCCGCCAGGCGACCAACAGCTCCTGAGAGGGCACGTCGGTGCCAAAGTAACAGGGGTACAGGAAGGGCGGCGAGGCGAAGCGCATATGAACCTCCTTTGCGCCGGCGTCGCGCATCATGCCAACTATTCGGCGGCAGGTGGTTCCCCGAACCATGGAGTCGTCTATCATGACCACGCGTTTGCCCTCGACAATATGGCGCAGGGGATTAAGTTTGAGCCGGACGCTGCGCTCCCGCATTTCCTGACTGGGCTGTATAAAGGTTCGGCCCATATAGCGGTTGCGTATCATGCCGTGCTCATAGGTTATGCCCGATTCCTCGCTGTAACCTATAGCCGCGTCGAGGCCGCTGTCCGGCACGCCCACCACAATATCCGCGTCGGCGGGGCAATATCTGGCCAGCAGGCGGCCGGCGTTTTTCCGGGCCTCATAGACGCTCATACCGGCTATACGGCTGTCCGGCCGGGCAATGTAGATATATTCAAAAATGCACATTCTGGGCTGTACGGCCCGGCAGTTATCCTTAAAGGACAGCAGGCCGCGCTCCCTGTCGCAGACAACGACCTCGCCGGGCTCTACGTCCCGCACAAACTCGGCCCCCACGGCGTCAAGGGCGCAAGTCTCGCTGGCGAACACCCAGGAATTGCCGATTTTACCGATAGAAAGCGGGCGCAGGCCGTAAACGTCCCTGGCGGCAATGAGCTTCCGCGGGCTCATTACCAGCAGAGAGTACGCGCCGTGGATGCGCGGTATACTGCGCACCACGGCTTCTTCCACGCTCTTGCTGCCCAGACGTTCGCCCGCGATAACATAGGCAATGGCCTCAGAATCTATAGTGGTCTGAAATATGAGCCCCCTCTGCTCGAACTGCTCCCGCAGCTCGTCGCCGTTGGTAAGATTGCCGTTGTGAGCAATGGCCAGAGCGCCCTTAACATACTTGGTAACAAGGGGCTGCGCGTTTTCGCGCCGGCTTTCGCCGGTAGTGGAATAGCGGACGTGGCCAATAGCCATCTCGCCTTTGAGCTGGCTCAGCACGTCGCTTGTAAAGACCTCGTTCACCAGGCCCATGTTTTTGTAGTGCTTTATGTCCCGATTTTGGCTGACCGCTATGCCGCAGCTTTCCTGTCCCCTATGTTGTAAGGAAAACAAGCCGTAATAGGTAAGCTGGGCCACGTCCAAACCGTCGTTATCGAAAATTCCGAAGACGCCGCACTCCTCCTTGGGCTTATGGCTGTCTGTACAAGGTCCTCCGTTAAAAGCAGACACTTACAGGCCCAGGCGCTTGAATACCTCGGCATAGGCGCCCTCAACGCCGCCCATATCCCGACGGAAGCGGTCCTTGTCCAGCTTTTCGTTAGTGTCGGCGTCCCAAAGGCGGCAGGTATCGGGAGATATCTCGTCCGCAAGGATTATCTGGCCGTGATAGCGGCCGAACTCTATCTTAAAGTCGATGAGCTTGATGTTAAGCTCCTTAAAGAAATCGATAAGGGCCTGATTAACTTTAAAGGTCAAATCGGTTATGGCGGCTATCTCTTCCTTTGTGGCAAGGCCCAGAGCGTAAATCTGATAATCGTTTATCATGGGGTCGCCAAGGTCGTCGTTCTTGTAGCAGAATTCCAGGGTGGGGCTGAGCAGGGCCTTGCCCTCCTCCACGCCAAAGCGCTTGGAAAAACTGCCCGCGGCCACATTGCGCACAATGACCTCCAGGGGAACTATCTCCACCTTTTTAACAAGGGTCTCGCGGTCGCTGAGCTCCTCGACAAGGTGAGTGGGGATGCCCTTTTTCTCCAGCATTTTGAATATAAGGTTGGTCATGCGGTTATTTACGACGCCCTTGTTTTCAATGCTGCCCTTTTTAAGGCCGTTAAACGCCGTGGCGTCGTCCTTGTAATCCACTATGAGCTGATCCTCGTTGTCCGTGAGCCAAACCTTTTTGGCCTTGCCCTCGTAAAGCATTTCCTTTTTCATGATTGTGACCTCCGTATAATAAATTTTAAATTGTGTTTTTTTCAAGCTCGCATATTTTTGCGACAACTTTTCTGTCCCTTTCATCCATATATAACTACCCCACTGCTTTTTATTTCCCTGTCTACTCTGGACTCCGGGCGTATCTGGCTTATATCCAGCAAATCGACCTCGTTTTCCAAGGCCGTGGAAACATCTTCCAGCAAGCCATAAAACGCCAGTCCACGCAGTCCGCTGTCCACAAGGATATCAATATCGCTTTTGGCCCGAGCAGTTCCTTTGGCATAAGAGCCGAACAGGACGGCCCGGCGCACATGGTGGGCCTCAAAGACAGGACTTAGGATGTCTTTTATTTGATTTACAGTGTAGGCGGCTTCCATCCTCACCTCAAATCAATTACTTTCCGAAAACCTTTTTTATCCTCTCAATGGCCTCGGCCGTAGCCTCCGCCGTGCCGAAGCCCGTCAAGCGGAAATAGCCCTCGCCGCTGGGGCCAAAGCCGCTGCCCGGAGTGCCGACCACATTGGCCTTATCCAGAAGCTCGTCAAAGAAATCCCAGCTTGTCATGCCCTCCGGCACCTTTAGCCATACATAGGGCGAATTTACGCCGCCGCTGACGCTGAAACCGGCCTGAGCCAGACCCTCGCGGATAATGCGGGCGTTATTCATGTAAAAGTCCACCAGTTCTCTTACCTGAGCCTTGCCCTCGGGGCTGTACACCGCCTCCGCGCCGCGCTGGACTATGTAGGGCACACCGTTGAACTTGGTGGTATGGCGCCTGTTCCAGAGAGAAGCCACGCTCACCTCGCCGACTTTAAGCTCCTTGGGGATAACCGTAAAGGCGCAGCGGGTGCCGGTAAAGCCGGCGTTTTTGCTGAAAGAACGGAACTCGATGGCGCACTCTTTCGCGCCCTCAATCTCAAATATGCTGTGGGGCAAATCCTCGGTGATATAGGCCTCGTATGCGGCGTCGTAGAGAATAACGGCCCCATTCGTCCGGGCGTATTCCACCCATTTTCTCAGCTCTTCATAGCCTATGGCCGCGCCGGAGGGATTGTTGGGGAAGCAAAGGTAGATTATATCCGGCGTCCGCTCGGGGAGCTGGGCATAAAGCCGTTCTCCTCCAGGCAGGGCATATACACGAGATTTGTCCACATGCCGGTGCTTTCGTCATAGTCGCCCGCCCGGCCCGCCATGGCGTTGGTATCCACATAAACGGGATAAACGGGGTCGCATACGGCCACCACGTTGTCCACGCCGAAGATATCGCCGATGTTGCCGCAATCGCTCTTGGCTCCGTCCGAAACGAAAATCTCGTCGGGCGAAATATCCACGCCCCTGGCCTTGTAATCGTTTTCGGCAATGGCGTTCCTCAGGAAGTCGTAGCCCTGTTCGGGGCCGTAGCCCCTGAAAGTCTCCGCCGCGCCCATCTCGTCAACGGCTTTGTGCATGGCCTCGATAACGGCCTTTGGCAGCGGACGGGTCACGTCGCCTATGCCTAGGCGTATTATTTTGCTGTCCGGGTGGGCGGCGGAATACTCGTTCACCTTTTTGGCTATGGTGCTGAAAAGATAGCTGCCCGGCAGCTTAAGGTAATTTTCGTTAATTCTGACCATATAAAATCTCCATTCCTTTTTGTTTATTTTACAGGCGCGGTTACCTGTAGTCCACTTCGGCGGCGAAGACTTCCGTTGCGGGGCCGGTCATGAACACGCGGTTGGTCTTTTCGTCCCACTGGATGAACAGGTCGCCGCCGCGGAGCTTTACCGTCACTTCGCGGTCGCAGAGGCCGTTAAGCACAGTTGAGACCGCCACCGCGCAAGCGCCGGTGCCACAGGCCCAGGTCTCGCCCGCGCCCCGCTCCCATACCCGCATACGCAGGGTCTTGCGGTCAATGACCTTGACGAACTCCGTATTGGTCTTGCGAGGGAACTTTTCGTGAGTTTCAAAATGGGGGCCTATTTTTTCTATATCCAGTCCCTCCACGTCGTCTATATAGACCACGGCGTGAGGGTTGCCCATAGAAACGCAGGTCACCTTATAATCCGCGCCCTGTACGGTTATGGGCCGGGATACCGCCATATCGTCATCAAAGCCGCAGGGTACCAGCTCCGGCTTTAGTATAGGTTCGCCCATATCCACGCGGACGGCGGCGACCTTGCCGTTCTCAACAGCGAGCTTCAGGTACTTTATACCGGCAAGGGTGGCTATGCTTATTTCCGTCTTGTCAGTCAGGCCGTGGTCGTAAACGTACTTGCCCACGCAGCGAATGGCATTGCCGCACATTTCCGCGCGGGAACCGTCGCTGTTGTACATATCCATCTCAAAATCCGCAGTATCCGAGGGCTTTATGAGAACAAGGCCGTCGCTGCCCACCCAGAAATGCCGGTCGCTGAGGTCCTTTGCCGCCCGGTGAGGGTCGGCGACGGTTTCCTCAAAACAGTTTACATAAATGTAGTCGTTGCCAATGCCGTGCATCTTTGTTATTTTCACAAAGCTCCACTCCCTTAATATACTATCTCGCCCGCCAATATTGCCTTGGCGGTATCTATCATTTTGCTGCCGTTGTTCATGCTCACCCGCTGGATAAAGCGGTGGGCCTGGTCCTCGGTCATGTTGTTCTGATCCATCAGCAGCTCTTTAGCCCTTGTTATAGTCTGTTTATCCTCATCGCTCCGGCCGGGGCGCTTATCCTCGCCGCTCTTTTTCGAGCTGGGCCGGTCGTTTATCATTATAACAGTTTTCAGTGTATCCAAAAGCGCGGTCCGGCTGACCGGCAAATTCACGCTCTGTATGCCGTAGGGAATATCCACGGAGCCGGCCTGGTTCTGGGCCAGCAACACCATCATCCCCACGCCGGCGGGCAGATTTTCGTACAGTTCGGCCGCCGTGGTATCCTTTAGTCTGTAGCCGCAGACCACCGCCGATGCGGAAGCCCATTCCATCATGCGCAGGACCTCCGCCCCGCCGGAGCAAACTCCGCTCACACCGTAGCCGCCAAGCTGGACCACCCTGCGGATAGTCTCAGCCGCTTCGGGATTCTGAAAAGCAATTATCACACTTTTCATCAGCTTTGCTCCCCTCTCAAACATCTCGCCATAAGAGGAGGCGCTCAGAATTTGCCCAGATATTTGTCAAGCTCCCAGCGGGTGACCTGGGTGCGGTACTCGTCCCATTCCGCCCTTTTTGCCCGGGCGTAGTAATCGAACAGGCCGTCGCCCAAAGCCTCGCGCACAAGGCCGTCGCTTTCCATCGCGTTAAGGGCGGCCTCCAGCGTGCCGGGCAGGCTCTCGATGCCCATGCTGAGGCGCTGCTCGTCGCTGAGGCCGAAGATGGAAACGTTCACGCTCTCCGGCGGGGCAACGCGCTCCCTTATTCCTTCAAGGCCGGCTTTGAGAATGGCCGCCAGGGCCAGATACGGGTTACAGGTGGGATCGGGGCAGCGAAGCTCGACCCTTGTGCCCATACCCCTTGCCGCGGGTATGCGTATGAGGGTGCTGCGGTTGGAAACGCTCCAGGATATGTAGCACGGGGCTTCATAACCGGGCACCAGCCGCTTGTATGAATTAACCGTCGGATTGGTCACCGCGGTTATGCCCTTGATATGCCTGAGCACGCCGCCGATAAAGCTGTATGCCAGCTCGCTGAGCCCGTCGGCGCTGCCGGCGTCGTAAAAAGCGTTGCCGCCCTTACCGTTCATAAGACTCATATTGGTGTGCATACCGCTGCCGTTTATGCCAAGGATGGGCTTGGGCATAAAGGTGGCGTGGAGGCCGTGGCGCTGGGCAATGGACTTGACCACCAGTTTAAAGGTGATAATATTGTCCGCGGTGCGCAGTGCGTCGTCGTATTTAAAGTCTATTTCGTGCTGGCCGGGGGCCACCTCGTGATGAGAGGCCTCTATCTCAAAGCCCATTTCTTCTAACGTCTGGATAATATCCCGGCGGCAGTTTTCGCCCCCGTCGATGGGCGCCAGGTCAAAGTAGCCGCCCTCGTCGTTGGTTTTGACGGTGGGCCGGCCCTCCTCGTCGGTATGGAACAGAAAGAATTCACACTCCGGGCCCACGTTGAACGTATAGCCCATGTCGGCGGCCTCTTTAATGGCCTTTTTCAGCACGTACCGCGGGTCGCCCTCAAAGGGTGTGCCGTCGGCCTTATAAACGTCGCAGATAAGGCGGGCCACCTTGCCCTGCTGTGGCCGCCAGGGGAATATCGCAAAGGAATCCAGGTCGGGGTGCAGATACATATCCGACTGCTCGATGCTGACAAAACCGTCGATGGACGAGCCGTCAAACATACACTGGTTTTCGAGAGCCTTTTTAAGCTGACTCTTCGTAACGGCCATATTTTTAAGCTGCCCGAAAATATCGGTAAATTGGAGGCGAATAAATTTTACGTCATTTTCCTCCACAAGTCTGATGATGTCGCTTTTGGTGTATTTGCTCATTTGATTAACCTCCCCACGCGCCCGGGACCGTCCCTGGGCCGTGAATAGCCGAAAGGCCCCTTTGCCCTTCACGTAATATTATAACAGCCGCGGCAAAATATTTCAACCCACTTTTTTACTATTATTTTACCAAAACCCGAATTTTTTTTATCTATTTTTTACGGCGGCCGCGCAGACGGGAGAGTTAAAAAGCCGCGGCTGAGCGCGCTGAAAAATCAGCGGTCCAAAGCCGCGGCTCTCCCGTTATTTTTTTATCGTGGTGCCCACCTTTTTTGCGGAAATAAGGCAGGATATAAGGTTGTTTTTCACTTTTCCGTTCAGTATTTCCACCTCGGAAACGCCGTTTTCCACAGCCTCCACTATATTGCTGAGCTTGGGTATCATTCCTCCGCCCACAAAGCCGTTTTCAATAAGCAGCCTTGCCCTGTCGGACGTCACGGTTTCAAGCACCGTCTTTTCGTTATTTTTGTCTATAAACAAACCGTTCACATCGGTGATGAACACCAGCTTGCCCGCCCGGAGCTCCCGGGCCAAGGCCGTGGCCGCATCGTCGGCGTTGACGTTGAGCGGCTCGCCGTACGGGCCGGAGCTCACCGGAGAAACGACCACCACATAGCCCGCGTCAAGGAGCTGATTTATAAGGCGGCAGTTGACCGAGGTTATCTCGCCCACAAAGCCAAGCTCCGCCCCGCCGGCAGTTTTGCGCCGGGCCGAAAGAACGCCGCCGTCCCGGCCGCTGATGCCGACGGCCTTTACTCCGCAGTCCGAAATTGCGCCCACGAGCTTTTTGTTTACGCTGCCGCTGAGTATCATTTCAACAACGCGTATTTCCGCCTCGCCGGTGACCCGGTAGCCGTTTTCAAAACGGCTCTCAATGCCCAGGCTGCCAAGCATGGAGCTTATCTCCTTGCCGCCGCCATGGACTACGGTAACTCTCGCCCCCACCATGGACAGCAGAGAAATATCCTCCATCAGCGAACGGGTCAGGGCCTCGTCTTCCATGACGCTGCCCCCCAGCTTAATCACCACGTTGCGGCCGTAAAGCCGATGCAGCGCCGGCAGTATATCCTGAAAGCCCCGTATTTTTTCAGTGGCGTCTATCTCGTGCACTACGTCGTATTCGTCAAGGAATTTCTTCGTGTATTCCACATCGCTGGGGCAGTCGATGTACTGTATGCCCCGCTTCTGCCGGGTCTCGTCGCCCTTGCCGGTCACAAGAACCACCGTGGGCCCGTCGCAGTCCATTATGGCGCGGCGTATGGCCTCGCCCCGATCGTCTATTATCTCATATTCCCCTCCGGCGGCGGCCACATGACCGGCGATTTCGGCGGATATCCGCCCGATAGGCTCCTCGCCGGCATCCTCCTCGGTGATATACACCTTTTTGGAGTACCGTCCGGCAATAAGGCCAAGGTCACGGCGGCGGTCAAAGGCTTTGTTGCCGGGGCAGCCGAAAACCGCCGTTATGGCACGGCCGGGATATTCCCTGCGCACCGAAGAAAACAGATTTTCAAAGCTCAGCTTATTGTGAGCGTAGTCCACTATGACCGTAACGGTCTTGTCCGCGTTGGCGTAAACCTCCATACGCCCCTTGCTGCGGGCCTTCATAAGCCCCGTCAGCATATACTTGCTTTCAATGCCAAGGGCCATGGCTATGCCTATGGCGGCAAGGGCGTTTTCCACGTTGAACAGACCCGGTATGGTCAGGGTAAATTCCATGTCAAAGTCCTTTGTCCTCACCATAAAAGCCGTGTCGCTCTCGTTTTTATGCACCCCGTAGGCGAACACGTCCGCGTCCGCCCGCTTCTGCGAAAAGGTTATTACCCGCCCGGCGGCCTTTGCGGCCGCGGCCACCTCCTCCGCATGGTCGCAGTCAAGGTTTATGACGGCGGTTTCGCACTGCTCAAACAGTTTGAGCTTGGACTTGAAGTAATCCTCAAAATCCGGATGCTCTATGGGGCTGATGTGGTCTATGCCTATATTCAGGAAGCAGCCCACGGTAAAGCCCACCCCGAAAACCCTGTCATATTTCAAAGCCTGACTTGAAACCTCCATGATCAGGCAGTCGATGCCGCTTTTCACGGCATTGTCAAAATGGCGGTGCAAATCGAAAGGCTCCGGCGTGGTCAGGTGGCTTTCAAAATTCTCGACCCCGTCATAGGTGTCGATGGAAGAAATTATGGCCGACTCCTTTTTGCCCTGGGCGCGCATGGCCTCGTCAAGGATATATTTTACAAAATACGCCGTGGTGCTTTTGCCCTTAGTGCCGGTTATGCCCACAAGGCTGAGCTTTTCCCAGGCGCTGCCGTAATAATAGTTCGCCATCAGCGCCATTGCCCGGCGCACGTCGTCCACAAGTATGCAGTCGCCGGGGACGTCCAACTTTTTTTCGGCCACATAAGCCACGGCCCCCTTTTCAAAGGCGGCGGCCAGGTATTCGCTTTTAAAATGAGCACCCTTGCAAAGGAAAAGGGTGTCCGGCCTGACGTCGTTTGAATTACAGGAAATATAAGCTATCCGCCGATCCGGCTCCCCAAGGGTCTCGGTTTTTAATCCGCCGGCCTCAAACAGCCCGGCAAAATCTCTGAGTGTCATTTGCTATCACCTTTCAACCTTCCCCCGCAGAGCGTGACGCAGCGTTCCACAAGCACCTTCATCGCGTCCACGTAATAGCTGTCAAGCTCGTGATTGGCCCTGAACACGCTGAGTTCGGTGCAGGCCAGTATGGCGCCGTCGCAGCCGTTCTTTTTCAGATAGTAGTCCACGGCGGCAAAGTCCTCCCTGCTGCCCTTTTGCCCAGCCTTTATCTGGTCGTAAATAAGGCCCATAACTATCTTCTGCCGCCGCTCGTCGGGCACAAAGGGTTCCAGCCCCCGGCGGCGCAGAGCGTCGTGATACAGTCCGGCGTCAAGGGTGCCGTTGGTGGCCAGTATGCCTATACGGCCGCCCGGATGGATACGGCTGACATACCCGGCAGTTTCCTCCACCATGTTTATCACAGGTATGTCAACGCTCTTTTCCACATAGCCGATAACGCTGTGGCTGGTGTTGCAGGGTATGGCGATGACATCCGCGCCGAAGCGGCGCAGCTTGACCGCGTCGTCCGCCAGCAGCCGGCCCAGCTCGGCCGCCCGCCCCTCTCTGAGGGCGGCGGTGCGGTCGGGCATGGAGGCGTGGCTGTAAAGGATTATATCTATGTGATCCTGGTCCCGGGACGCGTCGGTAAGGCTGATGATCTCCCGGTACATTAGCTGCGAGGCCTCGGGCCCCATGCCGCCGATTATTCCCAGTGTAAGCATAAAAGCCCTACTTTCCCAGATATTTTTTGTATTTCCCGAAATGGGACAGGTGCTGCTTCATTAGCCTAAGCAGACGGCCGGGCTTATTGTCGCCCTTGTAAAAGAGGGGATTAACCGTCTTGCCCTGACGTATAAGGGATTTCATTCTGGTGCGGTATTCGGCGGGCTTTATGTAGTCGAAGGCCACCTTTTCGGGCACGACGAGCCAGAGATTTTCCCTGTCGGCATAGACCGTTTCTCCCAAGTCCTCGCCAAGTATTCGGTCGCGCACTACATACTCCGCAATGTTGTAGCCCGCGCCGGTGACATAAAAGTTGCTGCGGCCCTGGCGGACGTTTATCTCAAACACCTTGAACTTTTTATCCCTCTGGTCATACTTTATATCGAAGTTTGAAAAGCCCGTAAAGCCTATCTCCTCCAGCAAAGCCTGGAATTTTTCCATAAGCCGGCGGTCGCACTCGTTAATTATCACGGCGTGGTTGCCTATGCCGTAGGGGGTGTGCTCTTCAAGCAGCACATGGCCCAGGCACATGAGCTTTACCTTGCCGTTTTTGTCGGAATAGTTGGTCAGCACCCGCATATACGTGTCGTCGCCGGGGATAAAATCCTGCACGATAAGGTTGTCCTTATAGCCGCTGTTATACACGGCCGCAACCGTCTGGCGCAGTTCTTCAAGGCTGGACAGCTTGAACACCTTTTTCTGCCCCTCAAAGGGGTGGGCAAAATACTCGGGGCCGTTGCAGGGCTTCAAAATATAGGGGGCGTCAAAGTCCGGCGTAACTTCCATGGTGTTTTTGGTGCAGACATAGGTGGCGGGGTACTCGATGCCATGCTTGTCGCAGAGGGCGTAAAACCGCTCCTTGTCCATGAGCTCGGCCAACTGCGCGCCGTTTCCGTAAGGCGCGACTATATTCGGGGCCAGCCTGTCCATGTTGTTGGCGATGAGCCGCACGTAACCGTCGCCGCAGCCTATGAGCAGCACCGTTTTGGTCTGGGCCGCCGCGAACTCGTTTACACGCCTGACAAAAACCTCCGGGTCGTCTATATCCGGCTCGGTGCGCTGATCTATCATTCGGCTTTCGGCGCAGGGAGCGCCGGGCTTTTTGCCTATGGAAGTAGAGCGGAGGCCATAGGCCTCATGAAAGGCCCTTGCCACGCTGTACACATTGATGTCGTTGCCCAAAAGCAAAGTAACAAAATCCTGTTCCTTAAATTCCATCGCTTTATCCCCCAGTTAAATAATCAGTCTCTCAAAAAATCCAGCACCGCTCCGTTTACCCGGTCGGCTGCCTTGTCAAACACAAAGTGGTCGCAGTTCTGCACGATTTTAAGCTCAGCCCCCGGAATCGAGCCGGCAATAAGCTTAGTGTGGGCGGGTTTTATCATATCGCGGCTGCCGGCCAGCACCAAAACGGGAACCTTGATCTTATTCAATTCCGCGGCGCTGATATTCGGCTCGCGCACCATGAGCGACATAACCGCGAGCTTGCGGCGGGCGGCGCTTTCGCGCTGGGCCTTTTTGGCCAACAGCTTAAAGCCCATTTCAATGGGGAGCTGGTATATCTCCTTTACCCCCCGGGGATTTAGATTGCCGCCGGCAAGGACGGCCTTTTCTATAACGCCGTTTTTATCGCCGAGCAGCATTTCCAAAGCGGCGTTTGCCCCGTCGCTAAAGCCCACCACGGCGGCCTTTTTGACGTCCAGCGCCTCGAGCAGAGCAAAGCCGTCGGCGGCTATCTGGGCCACCGTCAGCTTTTTGCGGCCGAAAGTGGAACGCCCCTGCCCGCGGCTGTCCATAGCGATAAGGGTATATTCCCGGCTCCAGTCTTCAAACTGCTTCTTGAAGCAGGCGGAGCTTTCGCCGTTTCCGTGGAGGAGCAGAATATGCTTATCTCCCCCGCCGTATATCTCAAAGTATATTTGGGCCGTGTCTATCTGGATGTATCCGGTTTTGGCAGGCTTCATAAAGGTCCCCCGTTTCCGTAAAAATAATTAAAGGCATACTACAAGATATTATACCACAATTTTTTCCATTTGTAAAGTATTTTATGTGTAAAACTGACCTTCAACGAAAGGGAATACCAAAGCATTGCTTAAAGTTCAAATATACTAACCTGGGCGCTCTCCGGCAGGCCGTCAAAACAGCCCATATCCCTAAGCATTTCGATGTGTTTTTCGCTTACGGACGTGCGCCTGCGGAAGTCGTCCACCGACAGGAAAGGCCCCTCTTCCCGGGCGTCGGCTATGCTCTGCGCGGCGGACAGCCCCATACCCGCAAGGCTGTTGAAAGCGGGCATTATCTTGCCGCCCACATTTTCGTACCTGGTAGGGTGAGCCTTGTATAGGTCGATTGGTGTAAACTCAAAGCCGCGGGCGTACATCTCGTTTACGATTTCGAGTATGGTATAAGTGGATTTTTCGGTGGCGGTGGGCTTTTCGATGGCCTTTATGTCCGCCATGGCCTGGCGGCACCGTTCCCGGCCCCGGGCCATTCTGTCATAGTCAAAGGTGTCGGCGAAAACGGTGAAATACGCCTGATAAAAGGCAAGAGGCTCATAGATTTTGTACCAGGCGGCCCTGTTCGCCATGGTTACGTAAGCAACGGCGTGGCCCTTGGGGAACATATACTTTATCTTGTTGCAGCTTTCAATGTACCACTGGGGCACGCCGTGTTCCCTCATTTCGTCCTCGTCGCCGGGTTTAAGCCGCTTGCCCTTGCGGACCTGCTCCATGATGGTGAAGGCGCGCTGGGGCTCCATCCCCTTGTGCATCAGGTAGATCATAATATCGTCGCGGCAGCAGATAACGTCCTCAAGAGTGTGACCCTCGTTGCGTATCAGATTTTGGGCGTTGTTCGCCCACACGTCCGTCCCGTGAGACAGGCCCGAAATGCGCACCAAATCGCCGACCGTTTTCGGCTGTGAATCCACAAGCATCTGGCGGACAAAGCCGGTGCCCATTTCCGGTATGGCAAAGGTGCCGGTCTCGCTGCCGATATCCTCCGGCGTTACGCCCAGCGCTTCGGTAGAGGTGAAAAGGCTGAGCACCTTTTCATCGGCAATGTTGATCTCCGTGGGCTCCACTCCCGTCAAGTCCCGAAGCAGTCTGAGCATGGTGGGGTCGTCCTTGCCGAGGATATCCATTTTGAGCAGATTTTGCTCAATGCTGTGGTAGTCAAAGTGGGTGGTTATTATCCCGCAGTCGGTCTTGTTGGCCGGATACTGGACGGGCGTAAATTCGTTTATATCATGGCCGTGCGGCAGGATAACCACGCCGCCGGGGTGCTGGCCCGTGGTGGTCTTTACGCCGGTTATCCCGTTTTTGAGCCGTTCAACCTCGGCGTTGTGGACATATTTATCTCTTTCCTCAAAATAGTGGAGCACATAGCCGTAGGCGGTCTTTTGGGCCACGGTGGAGACTGTGCCGGCCCGGTAAACGTTGCCCTCGCCAAAGATCTCCTCCGTGTATTTATGGGCCTTGGGCTGGTACTCGCCTGAGAAGTTCAGGTCTATATCCGGCTGCTTGCCGCCGCCGAAGCCCAAAAAGGTCTCGAAAGGAATGTCAAATCCGTCCCTTACATAGGGCGTGCCGCACTCAGGGCAGACCTTTTCCGGCATATCGCAGCCCACGAAGTACTCGCCGTTGAGGAAAAACTCGCTGCGCTTGCACTTTGGGCAGCGGTAGTGGGGCGGCAGGCCGTTGACCTCGGTTATGCCAAGGCAGAAAGCCAAAAAAGATGAACCCACGCTGCCACGGCTGCCCACTATGTAACCGTCGTCGTTGGAGTGCTTCACCAGCATACGGGCGTAATTGTAGAGGTCGGCGTAGCCATGGCCGACAACGCTCTCTATCTCGTCCTTAAGCCGTTTGTCCAGCAGCTCCGGCAGAGGGTCGCCGTAGAGCTCCTTTGCCCTCTCATAGGCCAGCTTTGGCACTATCTCCTCGCTGCCGTCGATTTTCGGCGGGTAGTTGCCCTTGGCGATAGGGGCTATATCCTCTATCATATCGGCTATTTTGTTGGTATTTTCCACAACCAGCTCATAGGCCCGGTCGCCAAAATAGGCGAACTCCTCCAGCATTTCGTCAGTGGTGCGGAAGTACAGCTCCGACTGAGTGTCGGCGTCCTTGTAGCCCTGACTTGCCTGGAGTATTCGGCGGTAAACCTCGTCCCGCTTTTTCAGGAAATGCACGTCGCAGGTAGCCACGGTAAGCTTGCCCATCTCGTCGCCCAGACGGACGATTTTTCGGTTAAGCTCCCGCAAGGCCTCGTCGTCGGGGACGATGCCCTCCCTCACCATATAGCGGTTGTTTGTCAGGGGCTGTATTTCAAAATAATCGTAAAACGAACCTATTTCCCTTATTTCTTCCTCCGTGGCCCCGTCTCTCACGGCGCGGAACAGCTCGCCCGCCTCGCAGGCGCTGCCGATGACGAGCCCCTCCCGGTGGGCGGCCAGCACGTCCTTGGGTATAAGGGGCCGCTTGTAAAAGTATTGGGTATGCGATATGCTCACAAGCTGATACAGATTTCTCAGCCCGGTAAGGTTTTTGGCCAAAATGATTATATGGTAGCGCTTGGTGTCCTTGTGGTTGTATTTTTCCCCATCCCGGATAAGATAGCCCTCGCAGCCGTAGATGACCTTCATACCCTCGGGCTTGGCGTGATAAATTTCCGGAAAGGACTGCACAACGCCGTGATCGGTCAGGGCAACGGCCTTATGCCCCCATTTGGCGGCCTGCTTTACATAGGCGGCGGCGTCCATGACCGAGTCCATGGCCGAGGATTTGCTGTGGGCGTGGAGCTCCACCCGCTTGACCGGGGCGGCGTCCATTATCTCGGGCATTTTGTCGGCCACTATATCGCGGGCGGTAATGGTCAGCTCCCGGCTATAGGTGTCGTACTCCACCCGGCCCCGAACGCTGACGCAGACGTAGGGCTTTTCCAGGCGGGCGTAAACGGCCTCGGCCTGCTTGCGTGGCACAAAGGCCTTGACGGTAATGCTGCCGGTATAATCGGTTATGTAAAAGGTGAGCAGGAACTTGTCGCCCTTTTTCAGCTCCCTCATTTCCGCGCCGGGGGTCTTGCCCTTATCGTCGGCCTTGCCGAAGATATCGCCCCGCACCGTAGCGAACTGCACGTCGTTGTTAATCTCGGATATGGGCGTCAGCTCTTCCTCCGCGTTGAAGTCTTTGCCGAAAATAACCCGGTCATCGGACTTCTCCTCCGCCTTATGGGCGGGGGCTTTGTCGTAGATGGGCTCTAGCTTGCGCTCCACCTCCATCTCCTGTTCCAAAAAGGCCACGCTGAGCTTTACGCCCAGCCGCTTTTCCAACAGTCCGGCCATGTGGCGGCCGGCCATGTCGTTTTCAAGTATATCCTTGTTGCCGTGGCGCAGGGTGATATACAGCGTGCCGCCCCGGAGGGCATAAGTACTGTCGCAGAGTATGGCCCCCCACAGGGGGTTTGTGTCTCTGAGCTCCGACGCAAGCTGCCCGGCCATCTTGACTATGTCCTCTTCGGTGGGCTCGGGTATGTCGAACACCGGCTCGATAGCAACCTGCGTCAGCTTGTAGGCCCTGCCTATGTCCTCGCCGTAGCTGTCAATATAGCCCTTGGGTATTATGCGGCTGAAAACCACGTCGATTTTGGCGGTACGGTTCTCCTTATTTATCACCATATGGCGTATCACGCCGTCACGGACGCTTTCGTCTCCCTCCGCCGAGGGGAACACATCGCGCATTATGTATGTTTTGTCCATAGAGGAGCATCCCCTTTTTTAATCAGTAAAAATTTGCCGCTCCGCGACGCAATGTCAGTTCAAGTTTATTTCACGCTCCAATACGTCGGCGAAGCGCTGAAATAAAAGCCTCACATACTCTCTATCTCTTTGAAAAGCTCGTCCACGGCGGCGGCTATATCCACCTTGCGGAGTATCTCGCCCTTTTTAAAAAGCAGGGCCGAACCGCTGCCGCAGGCAAAGCCGATATCCGCTTCGCGGGCCTCGCCGGGGCCGTTGACCACGCAGCCCATTACGGCCACGTGTATGTCCTTATCCACGCCCTCCAGCCGGGCCGAGACCTGATTAGCGATATCTATCATGTTTTTTACCTGGCAGCGGCCGCAGGTCGGGCAGGAGGTGAGCCGCGCGCCCCTGCGCAGGTCAAGGGCCTTTAAAAGCTCGATGCCCGCCCTTACCTCGCGAACCGGGTCGGCGGTCAGCGACACCCGGATGGTGTCGCCTATACCGTCAAGGAGCAGGGAGCCTATGCCGATGCTGCTCTTGATTATGCCGGTGTATTCGGTGCCTGCCTCGGTGACCCCCAGGTGCAGCGGATAATCCGTAAGCCGGGCTATTCGCCGGTAGGCCTCCACCATCAGGGGAACGCTGCTGCTCTTTATGGAAATGCCTATATCGTGGAAATCGCAGTCCTCCAGCAGGGCGGCGTGGCGCAGAGCGCTCTCGCACAGGGCCTCGGCGGTGGGGTGGCCGTATTTTTCAAGCAGGTCCTTTTCCAGCGACCCGCCGTTGACCCCTATCCTTATGGGCACGTCCCTCTCCCCGGCGGCGTCGGCCACGGCGCGCACATTGTCCTTGCCGCCGATATTGCCGGGATTTATGCGTATCTTGTCGGCCCCGCTCTTAATGCACTCCAGAGCCAGCCTGTGGTCAAAATGTATGTCGGCCACAAGGGGGATATTTGTCCGCTCCTTAATGGCCCTGAAAGCCCTGGCCGCGTCCATGTCGAGCACGGCCAGCCGGGCAATATCGCAGCCGGCGGCGGCAAGGGCGTTTATCTGGCGCACCGTGGCGTCGACGTCACGGGTATCGGTAGTACACATGGACTGGACGCTGACCGGAGCGCCGCCGCCCACTAAAACTCCGCCCACGTTTATTTGGCGGGATGAGCGTCTTTCTGTTTCAGCCATAATTATCCTCCTGTTTTACCTTTCGGCTATGCCAAGCTCTTCCAGCTTGGCAACGTAGGTCTCGGCGGCCTCTCTGGCCCCGGCCTCGTCTATCTCGTATTCACCCATGATGGCGGACACGAGCTCCTCCATAGTAATCTCGTTTTCAAGCTGCTTAAAAATAAAGGCGCCGGTATCGTTTACGGTGATAAGGCGGCTGAAGTTTACCGACTGGCCGCCGCCCAGCTTTACGACTATATATGTGCCGCCCACCTTTCTCAGGCGGTATTTCCCGTTAAGCCTCATAAAATTTTCCTCCTTTTTGTGTATGCTACATAAGTATATCACATTCAAACCACAATATCAAGTATATGGTGTGAATTTTTTTGTACAGGTGAGACAAAAAACATCGTTCACAAATTATTTACAAATTTGTTTTAGAAATGTCTATAAAATAGTGTAAAATATTATTGGAATAAATTACAAAGGAATGAGTCCAATGAACGGGAAGATACTACTTATAAACGGTCCCAACATGAATATGCTTGGGATAAGACAGCCGGAAATATACGGCAGCGACAACCTTGAGACCATAGAGAAGCTGACGGTCGAACGGGCCGGGAGCCGCGGCTATGAGTGCGAATGCTTCCAGTCCAACTATGAGGGAGCCATTATCGAAAAAATACATGAGGCCTATGGGAAATTTGACGGTATAGTGATAAATCCGGCGGCCTTTACCCATTACAGTTACGCCATTGCCGACGCGGTCAGCGCGGTTAGTCTGCCCGCGGTGGAGGTTCACATGTCGGACATACACAGCCGCGAGGACTTCCGCCACAACAGCGTTATCCTCCCCTACTGCATAGGTCAGGTCGCCGGCCTTGGCAAAGACAGCTACGCCGCGGGCGTGGATAAATTAGCCGATTATCTGGAGGGCAAGAGCCATGTATGAAGAACGAGCCGCCCGTCTGCTCACCGCCGTCAGCGCCAAGGGCGCGGACGCCTGCCTTGTGGCGTCGAAAGAAAACAGGGTCTTTCTCAGCGGCTTTACCGGCGAAACCGGGGCACTGCTCATCACGGAGCGCAATCTGACCCTGTTTGTGGAGCCCCGCTACGCTCTGCAGGCGGCAATGGAGACCAAGGGCTTCAACATTGTCAGCACCGCCGGCGGACTGTATAACAGCATAAACGACACCGTCATAGCCGACGGGGTGAAAAGGATAATATACGAGGACAACTATTTTACCGTGAACCAGTTCCGTTCGCTGGAAAAGCACCTGCGCTACGAGGAGCTTATCCCGGCCGGGGACCTGATGCTGCGGCTCAGGGCCGTGAAGGATCCGGGCGAGGTCGGTATAATGACCGAAGCGGCCCGGATAACCGACGCGGGCGTCGCCAAGGTGGAACAGCTCCTAAAGGTGGGCGCGGCGGAAAAAGACCTTGTCATTCAGGCGGAAACGTACCTCCGCAGCCTTGACGCGGCGGGCTTCGCCTTCCCGCCGGTGATAGTGTCCGGCCCGCGGACGGCCATGCCCGCGGCGGTGCCTGCGGCAAAGGAAATCGCTTTCGGCGACATAGTTGTCGTAAATCTGGGCATAATATATAAAGGCTACTGCACCGATTGCAGCAGGACATACTTCATCGGCAGCGCCGACGACGCGGCGCGGGATATGTTTGACGCGGTGCTCTGCGCCCGCAACGCCGTCCTTGGCGAAGCGCGCACCGGCGCGGGCTGTCAGACTGTGGACGCCAGAGCCAGGGCCGTGCTTGCCGAAAAGGGATACGGAGAAAATTATCTCCACTGCGTAGGCCACGGACTGGGCCTGTCTGACAGGGAACTGCCAATTATGAACCTGCAAAGCACCGACACCCTGTGTACCAACATGACGGTCAGCATTGGGGCCGGAGCCTATAAAAGCGCCTTTGGCGGCATCAGAATGACCGACACCGCCGTTGTCGCTCCCGAAGGAGCCGTTTGTCTGACGAAAGCCCCCTGCGAGCTGGCCGTACTGTAAAAAAAATCCAACTATTTTAAAAAAAGGCTTGATTATTTTCCTTGTTTGTAGTATTATATGTATGATATCAACAAAACACGAAAGGAAGATACAACATGATTTCCGCAGGTGAATTTAGAAACGGCGTGACCTTTGAGCTCGACGGCAACGTTTATCAAGTCATCGAGTTCCAGCACGTTAAGCCCGGCAAAGGCGCGGCCTTTGTAAGGACAAAGATAAGAAACGTTATTTCCGGCGGCGTGGTTGAAAGGACTTTCAGCCCTACCGACAAAATGCCCAAGGCGCACATCGAGCGCAAAGATATGGAGTACCTTTACAACGACGGTGATCTTTACTACTTTATGGACCCCGAGACCTATGAGCAGATACCCATAGGCACAGACAAGCTGGGCGACGCCCTTAAGTTTGTTAAGGAAAATATGCAGGTAAAAATACTGTCCTTTAAGGGCAATATATTCGGCGTTGAGCCGCCAAACTTTGTGGAGCTCACCGTTACCGACACCGAACCCGGCTTTGCGGGCAACACCGCCCAGGGCGCCACTAAACCCGCCACTCTCGAAACCGGTGCTCAGGTACAGGTTCCCCTGTTCATCAACCAGGGCGAGGTTATCCGCGTGGATACCCGCACCGGCGAGTATATGTCCAGGGCATAAAATTTGACAATTAATTTATTTCATTATAAGGAGGCAGCGATATGAGCTACTTAACCGAAAAAGCGGCATACCTCAAAGGTCTGCTCGAAGGTTCAGACCTTGACACCACCACTAAGGAGGGCAAGCTCATCAGTTCGGTGATCGAGCTTTTAGGCGAGATCACGGACGAAATGGAAGGCTACAACGACGAGCTTGACGAGCTTCACGGACAGGTGGACGAAGTTGACCAGGCTTTGGCCGATGTGGAGGACGAAGTCTACGGCGAATGTGATGACGACGAGGACGAGGAGGATGACGACTGGGATTTCGACGACGATGACGAGCTGGCGGTCGAGTGTCCTCACTGCGGCGACACTATCTATCTTGACGCGTCTCTTTTGGAGGATTGCGAAAGCTCCATCACCTGCCCTAACTGCAAGGAAGAGATAGAAATAGAATTTACCGACGACTGCGATTGCGGTTGCCACGAGCACGAGTAAAATTGAACATCAAAATTATGCCCCCGGCAAAGCCGGGGGCATAATTTATAAGGCTTTAGTCAGTATAAAGGGCCGTAAAAAACTCACTATGTAATCTGGAGGCACTGGGGCTGTCCAAAAAAATCGCGCAGAACAAACGAAAATCAGCTCGCGCAGGCGAAGCCGAGCAAGCACTCCCGACGGCGTACACAGGTACGCCGAGTGGTGATTTTCGTTCGTAGTTCAAGGGCATAAAATAAAAAGAAAAACCGTCTTTTTTTGTAAAAAGACGGTTCTTCCACATTAATCTATAGTTTTGATTCTATTGTCGGGTTTATCATCACGTAAATTTGGCTTAATCAAAGACTTCCGGCCAAAATGGGGCCCCCGCAAAATGGCAAAGCCGATTTTGTGGGGAAAAGGAGTCACAGCGAGGTGAGCCAGGTTTAGATTTTTTAAATCTAAACTTGCGATACCGAGCTTGTGACGACGCCGGTCTGCGCCATTTTTTTACAGCCGTTAGTCCTCAGCCTCTTCAATATATACGCGCTGATACTTGTCGCTCCAGTTCACCTCGCAGCCGAAGCCCTCGGCAATGGCGCGTACGGGAACCATGGTCCTGTTGTTTATGAGCTGAGCGGGTACGTCAAGCTCCTTGGCGGCGCCGTTCACATAGAGCTGATTGGAGCCGATAGAAATGCTGACGGTGATATCGCCCCTTACGGCGGTAGCGGTGCTTGTAGCGTCGTCCCACTGAACGTCGGCGCCCATGGCCTCAAATATGGCGCGGAGAGGAACCAAAGTTCTGTCATTTACAATAACGGGAGCCTGGCCGTAAGGCGTAAAGTCGATATTCTTGCGGTCATAGCCTACAAGTATCTCGCTGTCGAAGGGCACGTTTTCATCCACATGACCCACCGGCTTGCCGTAAATGGCAACCTCCTGAGGCTTGCCGCCCCAAAGCGCGGACTGGTTATTGTTCTGGATATTCTTAACATCCTCAACGGTTACCTTAACATATCTGTAAGGAGTGGTGTCGGTAACCCAGCCTACATGGAAGCCGCCGTCGTCGTCATTATTGTCGGTCACGTCGGCTATCATGGTCCAGTTGCTCATGTCGTTGCTGCCGTAGGCCTTGTAATAAGACGCGCATACGGAACCCATGTAAATATCATTGGTCAGGTTTACCTCGGTGATAACGGTGGGCGTTTCAAGGTCTACCACAATGTCAAAGGGAAGATTGTCCACCTCGGCCACGGGAGAGGCCTGCATCTGGAGGTTATCGGTAAGCTCCGGGGCCTCGCGGCCGTTGATGGTGGCCTTCTTGCCGAGAGATACGTACTCGCCGGACTGAACGGCGATAGCGCCCCAGTAGGGGTCATATTCCATGCGGTAGCACCATGCGCCGGTAGCTATACCGTTGTTGATGGCCAAGTGGAAGAAACGCTGATAGTTATTCCTTCTCCAGCCGCCGCTCTGGCCCCAGTTATAGCCGTGGCCGCGCTGAACAACTCTGCCGGAATCACTGCCATAGCCCCATACGCCGTTGGCCTGAGTGCCAAAGGTAGAGGTATTGGCAACCTCGCGCAGGGGGCTCCACGCCTGGTCAAGGGCCGGGCTGCTGGAATAGCGGGCCTGACTCTGGAACCAGCCGTTGGTGGTGGAGGTATATACGTAATAAGCGTTGCCGTCGTGGAATACGGAGGGAGACTCCTGATGCTGGCCTTTGAGGATAATATTGGTGATCTCGGCGGGAACTACCCAGTTGTCCTGAAGCTTCATGATCATCATATCCTGATTGTTGTTGGTGGCGCTGAAGGTGTAAAGGTCATGGCCGTCAACAAAGCGCACCATATCTCTGGAGTCGTGGCCAAAGGGACGGCCAACGTACCAGCCGGAAAGCTGGTTTGTACCGGCGTTGTCATAGAGCTCGTACTGTTCGAGCTGGTCCATATGGTTGATTATCTGGCCGGTAGCGGGAATTACATAGAACGGATCGACCTGATGGTCGCCCTTGCCGGGTTGGAAGGTGGCAAAGAACAGCTTGGAGCAGGCGAAGCCGTTGCCCTCGGCATGGGCCGAGAAAGAAATCGTCTCGCCGTCATATTTAAGACCGTTCTGCTTGCCTTCCATACGAATGTCCACAAAGATGGGATAGGCATAGGTCCAATCGTTGGGCCAGTTAAAGCCGTCGTCGCTCTCCTTGTAGCGGATAGCCATAACGGAGCAGGCCTTGTCAAAGTTAGCCAGGTCCTCATCGCTGGTGAAGCCCAGGGACATGAAGGTTTCCTTATTGATACCGTCGAGGCCCACGCTGTAATACTTGTCGCCGATGTGGTAGCCGCTGGGAGAAGGCTCGACCACGCGGTTGGGATCCTCATTGGGCTTCCAGCCGCCGTTAACGTTGTCGTCATAGCCGTTGGAATCATTCACGTCTATGGCGAAGGTCATAACGGTGTTGGTGGTGCCTGTGGCGATAGTCGCCCCGTCGGAATCAAGAGCAAAAACCGTGTAAGAGATGTTCTTGTTGATAGGCAGGTCGTACTCGTCCAGGCAGTCGCCGATAGCCGTGCCGATGAGAACATTGTCCCTGTAAACGGCATAGCTGGCGGCGCCGGGATACATGGGCCAGCCTATTTTTACGTTATTTACCGTGTTTTCGCCCTCTATGCGGTATTCCGCGGCGGTGGCGTTCCAAGGCTGATTGTAGACCCAGGCTTCAACGATGCCGGTCATGGTGCCGTTGGACGCTATCGTCCGGGCCTTTACATGGGCCGTACCGTTGGCGAAGAAAGGACCGGTGTATTTCGTGCTCTGGGGGGTGGGGTCGGTGCCGTCCAGAGTGTAATAGATGTAGTTGGAAGCGTAATGGCCGATAGTTATGGGCTCGTAGGTGTCCACAAGATAGTTTTCGCTGCCGCCGCTGACATTCATAACGGGGGTAACGTAGCCGGCCATGTACTCGTCGATATCCTGAGCGGTCAGGGCGCGGTTGAACACATAGATATTGTCAACATAGCCCGTACCGGCCAGAGCCAGAGAGGAGATGCCGCTGAGCACGCCGGCCACATTGTAGCCGCCGGGAGCGGAAACAAGCGCGCCGTTCACATAAAGCCTTATCTCACCGGCCGAATAGGAAACTACCACCTTTTTCCAGGCCGTACCAACGCCCGCCGCGGAAACGCTGCCCTCGGGGGCGGCGGCGGTAACAACCGAGCCGGTGTCGGTAACGGTAAACCTCGCGCCCGCGTCGGCAAGAATAATGCCGTCGGTATCGGAGGTCTTGCTGTCATAGGAAATTGTAAAGGAATCAAGGCCGCTGAGAGCCACGGAATTGATGAGCATTCCGCCCGCGCCGGGTTTCACGGCATTACCAAAGCACTCCATAGAGGGCTCCGTCACGTAATCGCCGGAAAGGCTTGCGCCGTAAGGCTCCTTGTCAAAGTCAACGGAAGCGAGCAGACTGTCGCCGGCGTCCGTCGGGAGCAGAGTAACGTTTACGTCCTTGCGGTTGCCGTTCCACACCATGGTGAGGCGCACGTTTTTCGGAGCCTCGCCGTAGGCGGGGCGGTTGACGGCGCCGGTCACGGGGTCGATGGCGGCGGGATCTTCCGACTCCCACGTAAGGCCGGTGAAATCGGGCAAATCAATGTTGCCGCGTATCTTCATACCCTCCATGGAAGCGGTCTGCTTCTGGAGATTTTCCCATATGGCGGGGCCGTTGGCGTCAACGTCGATATCCACGGTTATTTTCAGGCCCTGCATGGCCATGGCGGCGTACTGATTGTTCCACTGGCCAAGGTTGGCGCTGATGCTGCCGATACCGTTGATGGAGGCTACCGTTTCGGTGCCCACGTTTTTGCCGTTGCTGGTATATGTAACCGTCCAGCTTCCGCCGTTCTTGGCGGCGACTATCTGCATGGACGTACCGCGGAGAGCGTAAACCGCGTCTTTGCCGTCGGCATAGGTGGCCGCGCTGGAACCGCCGGCGCCGGCCGTAGCCTTAACGCCCTGATCGTAATATACGGTGGCAAAGGTGTTGCCATCCAAGTCTTTAAAATACCATGTCTGGTAGTTATTGTCCTCATCCTGCATGGCGAAGGTGTAGTCGATGACGATTTTTTCCGCCCCGGCGCTTATTTCCCTGCCGGATATATTGGCGGTTTTGTCCTCGTCATTGCCATCCTGCCTGGCGCCGACACGCCAGAACATAAGGCCCGCCGCGCCCCAGGGGTCGGTGTTCCAGGTGCCCTTATTGCTCCACTGAGAGCTGAATACGGCGCCCTGATCGCCGGACCAGCCGTAGTTGGTCAGAGCGATGTCGCCATGCGTGCTTGTGTCGAGCATGGATGCGTCGAACAAAACATAGCTCCCCGCAGCCGCGCTGGCCGTTATGGCCATCATGGGCACACAGGCAATCACCATGGCCAGAGCAACGGCCAATGATAAAATTTTTTTCATAGCTTTCTCTCCTTTTTTAAATTATACGTACATTATATCACTATTTTTTCCGTATGTCCATACCCATTTTACATTTTTTTAATTTGTGCAATTA
>CANRHW010000002.1 GCA_947630525.1 uncultured Clostridia bacterium
CGTCGGTCTTATAGCGGCCAACCGTACTCGTAAGGGCGATTATCTGACGGTTGATATTGCTGAGGCTGACCACGTCCTTATCCACAAGGTCGATGGTTCCGACGCCGCTGCGGGCAAGGGCCTCGGCCACATAGCCGCCCACGCCGCCCACGCCGAACACCGCCACCCGCGCCCGGGCAAGAACTGCCATTGCCTCGCGGCCGAGGAGAAGCTCGGTTCTCGAAAACCGCTCCTCCATAATTTCACCCTCCTATGCAAAACGGGCAAATAAACTCACTTGTGTGCGAAACGGCAGGCAGTCCGCCGCCTCAGTCCGCGCGGCCCTTTTCAAGGGGCGAGCCGGAATAAAAGGCGTTGGCTATCATCTGCATGGCCGGGTCGAGATAAACATACTTGCCGGCGGCGCGGGTCATGCTGTCAAGTATCTCCTTTGGCAGCGGCGGGTCGCCCCGCTTTTTGCGCATGGCGTTAAGGCCCGCCTGCATGGCGGCCTTTTCCTCGTCGGAGGCGGGACGAAAAACGTCCTTTTCCGCGGGCTTGCGCATATCAACGGCCATGCGGGTCAGGTCCACAACGATAATACCCGGGGCGGCGGAATGGTCGTCCTCGGGATAATACTCATAGCGCAGCATCTCGCCGGACTTTTCCACAAGCTCAAATGTTACCATATATATCCCTCGCTTTTTTATTTCTTTATTCCATTATAAACCATGGGCGGCGGAAATACAAGGCTTTATTAAAATTTTTTGCCGTCATATTCCTCCTCGGCCCGGCGGGCGGTTTCCCTTATTACATCGCTGTGGCCGGTCAGCGCCGCAAAGGCGGCGAACTGGGCCGCTCTATCCCCCACCGGCATGCGGGGCCTTGTCGGCGAAACGTGGTGAGGCAGATCAATTATATCATCATAACGGCGATCGTCCATTTTCGGTTCCCCCCTTTAGGATTTGTGGCCGCCTATCTGACCGTTGCGGTCGATGGCGGTAGCCCCATCCTCCAGGTCCATGCCCTTTAGGACGGCGTTTTTCCCGTACTTCTTTTTTATGGAAAGTATGGCCTTTTGCATATTTTTTTCTTTCTTAAGCTCCTCGGCTTCCCTCCGCCGCCGGGCCTCGTCATCGCCGCCGGTCAGGAAGCTGAGCTGTTCATAGCCCTGACTTTCGGGGATTTCAGCTTCGGCGACAACGTGATTTGCGGCCAGCGTTATACGGCGCACCAGCAGGTTTTTGTCAGTTATGCGTTTGAACAAATCCGCCGCCGTTTTGACGATGAGCTTGCCAGAGGAAGAATAGCGGCCCAAATTGGCGCTGCCATGGGCGCTTTTGGGCACCTTGCGGCCGTAACCGTCAACGGTGACCGGTCCCTTATATTTTTTCCGTATCTCCGCGTCGCGGAGATTTTCAATATCATAGCCCACGGTCAGCACGAGCTGATCGGCGGCAAGGCCCTTGTCCACCAAATCGAGAGCCGTCGCTTCGGCCATCTCCCGAACCACGAGAGCCGCCCTGTCGTTAGTATAGGGCTGCTGCAGCACCTGACCCGAGCTGAGACTGTTGGTTTCGGGTTTATAGGCCTTGATATCGGCTATGGTGCAGGGTTCCCACCCCCATGCATGGTCAATGAGCAGCTCGGCATTTACGCCGAATATTTTATACAAAAGGTCCTCGTTGTAGTAGTCCCGGGGGCCGCCAACCGAGCAGCGGGCCACGTCGCCCATAGTGTATATACCGGCGTCCTCCAGCTTCTTTGCGGTGCCTTTGCCCACGCGCCAGAAGTCCGTCAGCGGCCGGTGAGTCCAAAGACTGCGGCGGTAACTCATTTCGTCCAGCTCGGCAATGCGCACGCCGTTTTCGTCAGGCGGACTGTGCTTGGCCATAATATCCATGGCTATCTTCGCCAGATACAGATTTGTCCCGATACCGGCGGTTGCGGTTATGCCGGTCTCGGCCAGAACGTCAAGTATCATCTTCATAGCCAGCTCACGGGCGGTTAGCTTATAGGTATCAAGATAGGCGGTGGCGTCGATAAAGACCTCGTCTATGGAATAGGTGTGTATGTCTTCGGGAGCAATATATTTCAGATAAATACTATATATGCGGGCGCTGTAGTCGATGTAAAGGGCCATTCGCGGCGGAGCGACAATGTAGTCCAGCGCCAGATACGGGCAGGCTTTGACCTCGCTGTTGTTCCAGGAGCGGTCTGAAAACAGCCCGCCCGGAGCCCGCCGCTGACGCTGAGCATTGACGGCCTTTACCCTCTGCACCACCTCGAACAGCCGGGGCCGGCCCGGTATGCCGTAGCTCTTTAGCGATGGCGAGACCGCCAGGCAGATGGTTTTTTCGGTGCGGCTCTCGTCCGCCACCACAAGATTTGTGGTCATCGGGTCCAGGCCCCGCTCCGCGCATTCCGCCGAAGCGTAAAATGACTTTAAATCAATGGCGATATAGGTTCTGTTTTCCACGCTCCGGCCTCCTTTTTTACAAAACAGACCGTTTTGTAATTTTTTACAAATTAGTTTATGATTTTTTGTGAATTATTTCGGAATAAAATTTGCGAAAAAACCTTGGAATTTGTTTAAATTAGTGGTATATTAATAGCAGCATAGCCGCAGACTTACAAGAGGAGAGATCGCAACATTGAAGAAGTACAAGGTTTTTGTAAACGGCGGGGCCATATCCGCCGAGCAGCTGTATTACAGCTCAAGTAGGAACAGCAAGCTGCACATCCGCGAGACTGGCGCGGATTTCTGCGAAGTCTTCGATATGCAGAACCGGCAGGTATCCTCCGCAAAGCGCCTGCCGGACGGCAGAGTTGTAAATACGGCTTTTGTAAAATGACATAAGGGCCATGTTCAAAGCGCCGGCAGCGGTCTTGAACATGGCTCTTGTGTTTCGGCCGGGCATGAGGCTCCGGGAATACCGGCGTATTAAGATTTATGATTTTGATTACTTTCGGTTCGGTCGCCGCATATCCGCCCCGCCAGCCAGGAACAGGCAACTGCCAAGAGCCGCAAAATCACGCAAAGCGGTATCACGCACAGCAACGCCGCAAGGGCCGCTTTGTCAGACTTGGGGAACAGGGCAAGGGTAGTGGTCAGGTATTGATATACCTCGAAGCAGAAAATATGAGCAAGGTATATTTCAAAGGAAAACTCGCCGACCTTTCGGAACGGCCAGAGAAACAGCCGCCCTACGGCGAACCTGCCAACAAGCTCGGCAAACGCCGATATGATGAGGCAGATACCCGGCGTTATAAGAATAAAGGGGTACCAATACATGCCGTAGGGCCACAAATAATCATAGCAGCGCCTAAATGCGTAAAGGAACAGACACACCCCCGCAAATGCGGCGGCTATAATAATCAGCGCCCGGATAACGCCCACCTTTTTTTCACCGTCACGGGAGAGCTTGGCCAAATACATACCCATAACAAAAATTGGCAGCCTCGTCACAATAATTATACCGTCGTAGGCGTTCCAGAACGGAACCGTAATCAACAGCAGCGCCGCCACAAGGGCTATGTATTGCCGGGGTTTTGTCATTTTTTCTACAAGGCCCGCAAAATACGGGGTCAGCAGATACATCACCGCCAGGCCGGTAATATACCAGTTGAACTCGCCGCCCAGACCCGTAAAGCCCTGAACGCCGAACAAATTGCCTATGACGGCGCCATAGTTAAAGCCGCCCAGCCACGTCTTATACACGCACCACAAAATAATAAACGGCAAATATACCGGCGCCAGCCTTTTAATCCTGCGGCAGATAAAGGCCGCAGGATCGTGATCACGGACGTAAGAGAAGTACACCCCGACGCCGGAAGCAAACATGAAAATGTCCACGCCGCCGTAACCCATGATTTTGAATACCGACAGGTATTCATCCGTCACGGTCAGCTCCACATGGAAAAACACTATCCACAGCATAGCAAAGCCCATCCACAGCGAACGGTGCTTTATAATTGAATTGAGACGTATTTTTCTCACCTCCGGCAATCGTTATACATGGCAGACTTCCGCCAAAAACAAGCCTTTCATACGGAGTATTCCTAACACATTAACATTATCATACTTTCGTCCGATTGTCAAGGGGGAGAATTTCTTTTCGCCGCCGCGGAGCAAGGTGCTATTCACGCCGATATCCGCGATTTTACGATTTTTTTATTGACATTTAAATTTTGTTGATATATAATTATTTTATATACTTAAATCAAGGGAGAGATATAAGATGAACAAGCTGTTTAGACGCATTTCCTCTGTGTTGACCGCCGCATTTGTCGCCCTGACGCCGGCGGCGGCGCCAACCTTCGCCGCGGAAGAAGATGCCCCGAAGGTCGTTTCTCTGCGCATGGCCGCCTTTTATGACGGAGAGGGCAATTTGGTGAGCGTAAAGCGTATAACCGGCACGCTCAGCGAAGACGAAACAGAAGTATTATTGGATATGTATAAGACCGACACCGCCCGCACCGCCAAGGTATTCGCGTGGACGGCCAATCTGGAGCCCATCGAAGGCGCGGCAAAGAGCTACCCGCTCAGCGACGACGCCAACTCCGTGGTAATACTCCACACCAACGATATGCACGGCAACCTTATTGATGATGCGAAGAATGGAGTTATAGGCAGCGACCGTGTGGCGGCTATGAAAAAGCTTGACGACGCTATTCTGGCCGACGCGGGCGACGCCGTTCAGGGCGTGGCGCTGGCGTCTCAGTCTAACGGCGAATACGTAATAGATATAATGAACGCCGCCGGTTATGACGTAATGGCGCTTGGCAATCACGAGTTCGACTACGGTCAGGAGCAGCTGCGCAAGCTGTGTGAGCTGGCCGACTTCCCCATAATATCCGCCAACACTTACCTTGACGGTCAGCTGCTATGCGGAGCCGAGGACAACAACGGAGCTAATATTATCATCGAAAAGAACGGCATCAAGGTCGGCATTTTCGCCCTTACGACCGGGGCCACTAAGACCTCCACCAAGCCCGAAAACCTCACCGGCGTGGAATTTAGAGACGAAATCGAGACCGCCCGGGAGCAGGTCGAGGAGTTGGATGACCAGGGCGCCGATGTAATAATCGCCCTCACACATATAGGAGAATACGAGGACGAAAACTCTACTACCTGCCGCGCCCTGGCGCAGGCCCTCCAGGGCACCGAGCTGGACGCTATAATCGACGGCCACAGCCATACGGTCATAAAAGACGAGGTGATCGGCGGCATTACCGTTGCCCAGACGGGTACGGCCAGCGCCAACGTAGGCCGTATGAAGATAACCGTAGCGGAGGACGGAAGCGTTACCGTAGACGGAGCGCTGCTCTCACGCGCTTTCCTTGAAAACGTCACCCCTGACCCGGACGTTACCGCCACTGTCAACAAGTACAGTGAAGAGCTGAACAAGACCCTCGCCCAATCCATAGGCACCAACGTCCACACACTTTGGGGCGGCTCGCACAACGGAATATCCATTTCCCGCTCGGGTGAAACAAGCATGGGCGACCTTATCTGCGACGCCATGATAGCCGAAGCGGAGGATATTATGCCCGAGGAATACAAGGGCCTGCCCATAGTCGCCATCGAAAACGGCGGCGGCTTCAGAACCGGCATACCAAACGGCCCGATGACCGTTGGCAGCGTTATAAACTGTCTGCCTTTCGCCAACGCTGTTATGACAAGAGAAACAACGCCCGCCGTGCTCTATAGCGCCCTGGAAAGCACTCTCTCCTCCGTTACGGCGCAGGATGAGCTGTATCCGGGATTCCTCACCTCCAGCTACAGCGGCTCGTTCCCACAGATAGGCGGCATGAAGCTCGTCTATGACCCCAACGCCGAGAGCGGCGCCAAGATAACAAGCCTCACGCTCAGCAGCGGCGTTTCCCTCGACCGAAACGACGCAACGACAAAGTTAGTAGTGGTTTCAAACGACTATATTTTCAGTAAGGGGTATTTTGACGGCTGTAAGTCAATAGCCGAAGGCAACGGCCTTACCGAGTCGGTGCTGGCCTATATTGCAGAGCTCACCGAAAACGGAACAAAGCCCCTTGACAGGCCTATTTCGGATGGCAGGATAAGAACTGCTGGAGAGAATGCCGCCCGCACCTACGCGGCGCACATAGCCATCAAAGGCGAGAACGTACCCGCTCAGCTCACCGCCATTGTGGACGGCAGCGGCACGGCCACCGGCACGGTAAAGGACGGCGTTCTTGAACTGAACCTTACCGACGGGCCTCACGCAATAAAGCTTTACGAGGACCAGCAGGAGGTCTTTGTTAATAACTACAGCGGCAACGGCGTTATAGACGAGTATGACCCGGGCACGGGCGTGCTCCAGCTCGGCTGGCCGACGCTGGAATACGCTGCGGAATAATAGGCCAAGTTATTTATATATAAGCCATGAATTAATTATGGGGTCCGCTCAAAAGAGCGGGCCCTTTTTAAGACCGGTCTGCGCGATTTTTTTACTTTTTCCAGCTTGTGGGAGCGTTGGCCAATATAATATTGAGGTTGCCGTTGCGGCAGCGGAGCTCATTCAAAAACTCCTGCTCATTTTGGTCCTGAGCTACTATGACATTGTAGCGCAGCTCAAACAGGGAACCAAGCTCGGTAGTCTTTATCCTGTCAAGCGAATACTTTTTGGTGTAGCGCTTTAGTATCTCGTCAAAAGCGCCCTGATAATTGAGGTCTTCGGGAATAGTTATCCTGAGAGTCTTGCGGACGGTCTTTTTTTCAAATATTCTGAACTTTTCGGAAATGAGTATTGCCGCGCAGAGAATGATAACAAAGCAAACGCCGTAGCCGTACAGGCCCACGCCGCAGGACAGGCCGGCGGCTATGTCGAAAAAGATAAAGCCGATATCCTTTGGATCGCCGGGGGCGCTCCTGAACCGAATTATTGACAGCGTGCCCGCCATGCTGAAGGCCCGGGCGATATTGCTGCCGATAAAAAGGATTATGACCGCCATTATGATTGGCAGCATCAGCAGCGTGACCGCAAAGCTGCGCTGAAAACACTCTTCTTCCTGCGTTTTGTAATATGTATAGGCTATCGCTGTCCCCATCAGCCACGCCACGACCATGGTCACCAGCGCGGAGCCGGGCGTTATTTGAGACGACGCATTTGCAAGTATATCGTTAAACAAAGAATTCATTTATATTGCCTCTCTTCCTTCCACGGGCAGCTCCACTGTTCTTGAGGCCGCGTGGATATAATGGCGGAACTCCGTTCCGTACTTTGAAAAGCCGACGCGCTTTATGTTCAAGTCCGTAAGCATATGCGCCAGCCACAGGGGTTTCGCCAAAGACGTTTTTATCTCCATTACATAAATGTCCCTATCGAACAGCTTTTCGCCGTAATCGCCGCTTTCCAGCCGCACATCGCTGCGCCTGGTTCGGATATTTTTGTCAAAGGATATCCGCAAATCCGGATTGCCGTTTTCAAAATAAGCTATGCGGTCATAGGCCAGATAGACTTTTGGCATTATATCGTGTATGCTCAGGAAGTATTCTATCTCACGCAGGACTTGTCCGTTCATAAAATCCCTGACCGGGGGCTTTTTCCCCGTGGCCGCAAAGTCGTAAGCCTCGCCCAGAAATATTTTTGTCCTGCGTTTGTTCACAAGTCCGTTGAATTTCTTTTTAAGCTCCAGAAAGACCTTAGAGTCCAGCTCCGGCACTCCGTACGCTCGGAGCCGCAGCTTTTCCTTATAGACGGGCTTTTCCAGCGACCGCCGTATCAGGTAGTCGTCCCGGGTGTCAAAATATATATTCGCGATGGTATATGGGCCGTGATTAACATTGTGAGAATCCATCTCCATGTGCTCGTCCATGACCCGCAAGACCTTTTCATAAGTCGCCGGGTCCAAAAGATATTTGTGCTCATAGCGGTTAAACACCTCTATAGCCATGGATCAACCCTCCTTCCGCGTTGCGGTTCACTGCTCAACCGTCAGCGTTTTGCCGTCGCTGGCAACGGTTACGTCCCCATTGCGGGTCTCATATGCCTTGCAATTTACGGTTTCAAGAGCTTCCAGCGTCTTTTTCTTGGCGGGATTTTTGTCGCTGGTGCAAATAACGCCATATTTGGGAGATACGGTTTCGAAAAACTTTTTAGTATTCTTGTTATACCTTCCGTGATGCGGCACTTTGAGAAAATCGAACCGGGCGCGATTTGTCTGGTCAAGTATTTCCGCAAGGCGGTCAGATTCGGCATCGCCGGTGAAGAGGAAGCTGTTTTCACCATGATAGGCGGCAATCGCCAGAGAAAAATCGTTGTCATCCTCGGCATAGGCCTCCCTCATGGGCGGATATACGCAGAACAGCACATCGTCAAGAGTGAAGCTCATGTTTTCTTTAAGCAAAACGGGCGACACATCCGCGCCTTCAAGGGCGTCAAGATAGTCAAAATACTCGTCGCAATCGCCCTCATAGTCGGGAGCGTATATGCGCTCCACATTCACGGCGTCAAGGACTGAGGGCACGCCGCCCACATGGTCCTTGTCATAGTGAGTTATAAAAAGATAGTCCACGTCGGCAATGCCGTTCTTGTTCAAATGCTCGGCCACCTCATCGCCGTCCTCAACCTCGCCGCAGTCTATTACGACGCAGTGGTTCTGAGTTTTTAGTATTATAGCGTCCGCCTGGCCTACCTTTAGCACCGAAAACTCAAACTCCCCGGTTACGGCCGGTATCTCCGGCGGCAGCTCGGCCTTGGGAGAACAGGCGCCGAGGAAAACGGCTAATATCAACAGCGCCGGAAGAAACATCCCCGCTTTAAACTTCATTGCGACACCTCTTTACACAGCCCTTGCAGGATTTTTGCGGAAATACCGCACATAGGCGTTCGACTTCCCATTGCCTATGTTTGTTTTATTATACAGGTTTAATATTAAAATTATATTAAGACTATATTAAATCATTATTAAAAAGCAACAAAAAATGGTATAGCACAGGAGAGTCGAACCCCGTGCTATATAATAACCCGCTCCGTGTCGCAGGTCACAGAGCGGGTTTTTGGGGGGCGGCGCGTCAGCTCCGCTTCTTTATTTTGCGCAGAACGATGATAACCGCCGCCGCAAGCATCAGTACTGCCAGTATAAGCATGGGCAGCAATATGCCGGAGCGTTCGTGTATTATGCGGACGGAGGCGGAAGTGCCGGCCGCGTCAAACACAATATACTGCCCGCGAATTTTAGAGGATACCTTCCGCCAGCCGCTTGGGGTCTTGATTTGGACGGCGGCTCTGCCCGATTTGCCGCCGGCAGCGGCCAAGAGTCTCAGAGCCACGCTGTCCTCCGCTGTCAGCTCCGTGCCGGTCAGCTCTATATCATATGTGCCGTCACCGGTTTTGACGGCGTGTATCTCCGCTTCGTCAGTAAAGCTGCCCTCGGCCAGGACTATTGACAGCTCGCCCTCCTTTTCGGGGCTGGATATCACGGTTATATACGGTTCGTATTGGCAGACAAGCTCGATATCAGCGTTCACGGAGCTCTCCTCGATCTTCGGCCAGCGTCCGAAGCACCCCTCCTTTTTGGGTATTTCCGGGTAGAGGATGCGGCCCGTGTCGCTGCCGTATTTCACCTCCTGCACGCTAACGGTCTTGCCGTCGGCGATAAAGGTCACGGTGAAGCTCACCAGGCGGGCCGGCACGCCGGGCATATTTACTATCGCTTGATATTCCGCGGGTTCGGCCCTGCCGGAATAGCTTATGCCGTCGACGCCGCCGCGGCCCCTGTCAATAAAATAATTGCCGCTGACGCCGCCCATGTCCTCGCAACCGCCGAGCACCGCGCCGACGCACTCCTCGCCGGACACTTGCGAAAGGCTTATGCAACCGGAAAGGCTTTCGCCCTTGCCCGCAATGCCGCCAACATACTTGCCGCCGCTGACGTCGGACTTGGAATAGCAGTAACGGAGATTGTCGTCGGCCCGCCCGGCCACGCCGCCCACATAGCCCCCGGAGGTGCTGTCGGCCAGGGCGTAGTTTTCGCACTTGTAAACGGTGCCTATGCCGCCGAGGCCTACAACGCCGCCGACGCAGTCCTTTTTGCCCGTGACGGGGCCCTCGTTTACGCAGCTTGTCAGTACGGCCTTGGATGTATATGTAAAATTAAGGGCGTCGGGTTTTTCTATTTCGTCCTCCGGGTCCATGACGTATTCCACGGCCAGCGCTCCGGCTATTCCGCCCACGTTCCGATCGCCCTCCACGGAGCCCGAATTTGTGCAGCCGGTCACCTTGCCCTGGCGGGTGTTTTCAATATCCTCATCGGACGCGTCAACAAACCTTTCCGTATCCCGGCTGTTTTGCAGGCCGTCAAGTTCGCCGGCGGTCAGCTCCGCTACAAGGCTTAGCTGGTCGTTTATCCGTCCGAGGGCGCTCAGTTCGCCGCTGCCGGATACGGAGGAGCTGAGGCCGCTAAGCTCTTCGGATATTCTGCCGAAGCTGTCAAGCAAGCTGTCGCCCGCCGCCTTGAAATCCTCGCCAAGGGTGACGAACTCGGGGTTGGTCTCAGCAGCGAAGTCGGAAATTATGTCCGAGGCGCTGCCCACGGCGGCGTCCACATCCTCGGCGGCGTAAGACAGGGATTTAAAGCCGTCGCTCAAAAGCCCCTTGGCGGTTTTAAGCTGAGTTTCGGCCTCGTCGTTGAAGTCGTCGATTTTTTGTGCGGCGCTCTCCGCCGAGCCCCGCAATTCGTCGGCTTCGCCGCTGTCGATAGACTTACCCAGGTCGGAGAGGCCCTTTCTTATCTGCGAAAGTCCGCTGTCCAAATCGTCTATCGCGTCGCGGGCGCGGTTAGCGGCCTTGCGGAATGAATTGAAATTAAGCTCGGTGTTAAGTATCAGCTCATCGATGCAGCTCTCTACCGTTTTAAGATCGGCGGCGCTGCTTTTGAGCCCATCTATCACGTTCCTGAGCTGGGACGATATTTCCTCGCCGTCGGCTACAAGGTCGCCGAAGCTTTCCGGCCGGGTACGGATAAGGGTCTCGATCACTTCAAGAGAAGCCGTCATGGCCTCTCTTGTGGCGGCGGCGTCTTTTATAGCCGCGGAAAGAGCGGTAAGAGCGGCCCTTTCCTCCGCCTCGTTTTTTGCGCTTATACCGTCTTGAAGGGCGTTCAGCGCACTTCTGGCCCTTGAACGGGCGGCGCTTAGATCGGTTTCGGCCCGGCGTATTTCATCAAGGGCCTCTTTTGCGTCTGATAAGTCGGCTTTTTTGACCTCATCCAGCTCGCCGCTCAGGTCCGGGACGTTCAAATTCACCGCGTCCAAGGCGGCGGCGAAACGGTCCATCGCGCTGTCAATATGCCGTGCGCCGTTCGTAAGACCGTCCGAAGCGTCGGCCAGTCTGCCCACAGCGTCAGACAGCGAAGCCGACATGGCATTGATTTCGGCCACGTTGTCATCCACAAAGCTCCCGGCGCTGTCCGCCATGACCTCCGCGCTGTCCAATGCGTCGCCGGTCTGCCGCCTTATTTCGTCCAGATGACCGCCCGCTTCGTCAGTGAGGTCGTTTGTGTCGGAAATAAAGCCGCTTATCATGGAGTTGAGCCTTGTAAGCTCGTTCTTCACCTGGTCAAGCGCGGTTTTATTGGCAGTGAGAGTTATGTAAGGCTCCGCCTGGCCCACAATGCCGCCGACGTCCTTGCGGCCCCGGATAAGGCCGGCGTTTTCGCAGCCCAGCATATAGCCCGACTGGCGGCCGGCTACGCCGCCGACATTGTAGCCAACGTGCTGGTAGCCCACGTCGCCGATATTTTTGCAGCCCTGAATTATGCCGGTATTTCGGCCGGCTACGCCGCCGGTGTCAGTGTGGCCGAGAACGCTCTCCTCCTCGTTTTCCTCCCGAAGGGTCAGCAGATTTTCAACCACTGATCCGGCGTCGGCGTCAAGGGCTGACAAGCTGCGCTTTTTCTCCTCGGGCGAGGTGTTCACCGCCGAGCGGTTTTCGCAGCCGGAAATATAGCCGGAATTTTCACCCGCTATGCCGCCGGTGGAGTTCTGACCCTCAACGCTGCCCTTTACCTTGCACTTAAGTATCTGGCCGGTGTTAGTTCCGGCTACGCCGCCCACGCGGTTTTCGCCGTCCACCGCCCCGATAAAGGCGCAGCTACGTATAGTGCCGGCATTGTCGCCGGCGACGCCGCCTATGCGATTTCTGCTGCCGCCGGGGGTTATTTTTCCGCTGACGTTGAGATCATATACCTCGGCGCCCTCCTGTATATGGCGGAAAAAGCCCAAATCGGAGCCGCTGCCCGTTATGGAAAGGTTTGAGATAGTGTGGCCGCCGCCGTCAAAGCTGCCGCCGAAGGTGGGTATCGGCAAAAACGTCACATTCTCCATATCGATGTCGGCAGTAAGTACTACGGTTTTCCCTTTAGACCAGGTGTCAAGCGTGCAGGCCTTTGCAAAGGCGGCGAGCTCCTCCCGGTTTGAAATGGTCACGACCTCACTTTCGGCCCGCGCCGCGGGCACAAGGCCTGCGGTCATTACCGCGGCCATCGCTCCGGCTCCGGCCCGGCGTATATTCTTTATGGAGAACGAGGTCTTGTCAATGATAAAGTCGCCGAGCACCAAAAGCTGCGGCAGTACGCCCATTACCAGAATTATTGATATCAGCGTACCGCGGCTGGGGCAGACGCCTATAGACGAAATCGCAGGTTCGGAGGACAGCAGACCTATGGCCGCCCCCGCCGCCGCAAGAATGGAGCCGGATGTAAATATGGTCGGAAAGGCCAAATTCAGCGATTGCTTTATGGCTTCAAGTTTGGACATTTCATGCCTCAGCTCGGTATATCTGTTGGTTATGACGATGGCGTAATCGATATTCGCGCCCATCTGAATGGAGCTGACAATAAGGTAGCTCATAAAGAACAGCGGCTTGTTCATCATGGTCGGGAATGAAAAGTTTATCCATACGCTGCCTTGTATCACCAAAATCAAAATTATGGGTATGCCGGCCGACTGGAAAGTAAAGAACAGCACCAGCATTACGAACAAGATCGACAGTATGCTTATGAGGGTATTGTCGTGGCCGAAAGTAGACGACAGGTCGAAATCGTTGGTGGAATTGCCCGCCAGCGTCACGTCGTCGTAATACTTTTCGGCAGTGGAACGGACCGTATCAAGGAACTCAAAGGTCTCGGGACTTTCCTCCGGCAGATTTAAATTCAGCACGAGCCGGCTGTGATCGTCGCTTTCGAGCTGGAGCTTGCCGTCGGACAGCTTTTCGTTCAGCTCGGCAAGGGTGTCGGCAGTGTCCTCGTCCAGCGAAACGTAACCCTCCTCGGTCATCTCATAAACAAAGTCAAACAGGTCGACCAGCGCTATGCGGTAATCGTCTATTCCGCCAACGATGCGGCCATAGCTGTTCTCTTTGGAAGCATAGGCCGTATAGACAAGCCTCACCAGCTCCACGTCAATGTCGGTCAGCTCCGAAAACTCCCGCGGACTTAACCGATCGCCCACGCTGTAGCCGTCCTTGGCCTCCACGGCGGCCAGCGCGGTGACGCTGTCTACCTGATCGAAGGCTTCGAGCTCGTTTGCCAGGGCCTGCTCTTTTTCGTAGTCGCCGGAGGGAATGAGGACGGCCAGCACATTTGTCGAGCTGAAAGTGCTGTCTATCATTTCCTGCGCTATTTGCGCTTCGTTTTTGGTTATCGTTGAAAGGCCGGTATAGCTGTACACATATGGGCACGCCTTGGACAGGAAAAATCCGCTCACCACCAGAACGGCAAAAATGGCCGGCGCAACGTAGCGCAGCTTTACCACAAGATTGTTCCAGGCGGTTATTTGCGGAACAAAGCTCCTATGGTGGGTCTTGTCGATAAGGGGACTGAAGGACAGCAAGAGTCCCGGCATAAGTGTAAATACGGTAATAATGCTTATAATTATTGCTTTTATCATTACCATGCTCATATCAAAGCCCAGGCGGAAGTGCATAAAGCTCATGGCCCCAAGGCCCGAAAGGGTGGTCAGGCAGCTTCCGGATATCTCCGGTATGGCTTTGCACAAGGCTTGGACCACAGAATCTCTGGGATCGAGCTTTTCTCTTTCCTCCGTATATCTATGGCATAGAATTATGGCGTAGTCTATGGCCAAGGCCAACTGCAAAACCACCGAAATCGAATTGGAAATAAAGGATATAGTGCCGAACATGAAATTCGTGCCCTTATTCAGCAGGGCGGATATGCCAAAGGTGAGCACCAGCACCGGTATTTCCATATATGTTCTGGAAGTAAGGGTCAGTACGGAAAGTATTATCACACAGGCGATTATCATTACCATGGTCATTTCTTTTTGTGTGGTGTCGGCCTTGGTGTCGCCCAGCTCCGCCGAAACGTAAAGGTCGTAATTTTTAAGCCGGTTTTCGATCTCGGCGAGGGCGGTTTCACACACGGGATCGTCGGCTTCTCCGTCAAAGGTCACAGAAAACAAAGCCGCCGCGTCGCTGTAGTGAGCGTCGGTTGAGTCAAAAGCTATTTCCTTGACGCCTTCAATTTTTTCCAGTTCGGCCCTGATAGTTTCCGCATCGTCATAGGCGATGTTATCCACCATGACTTCGGCCGTGGCATAGGTGGTAAATTCCTCGTCCATCATTGTCAGTCCGCGGCGGGTCTCGGAAGCCTCGTCAAGATAGTCGGTCAGATCGTTGTCCACCTTTACCCAGCCCGTAGAAAACACGCTGAAAATCGCCAAAAGTATATAAATAAGATAAAAGCCCTTTCTGCGGTCAACGATAAAAGCCGCAACTTTTTCAAGAGGCTTGTTCATGAAAATCCCCCTCAGATTATTGACAAACGTTGATTAAACAATTATAATAACATTATACTAATGCAAGTCAAAGAATACAATACGCAGTTTTTTTCAAACTGACGCATAATCAACAAATTCAAGGCAAATTGTTGAGCTGGAGGGAAATTATATGTCAGAAAATGAGGATCGCCGCGTACGCAAAACAAAAAAGCTGATACAGGGGGCGCTGGCCCAACTGCTCACAGAAAAGCCCCTGAGCGCCATAAGCGTTAGGGAGATCGCCGAGCTGGCCGACATAAACCGCGGAACGTTTTATCTGCACTACAGGGATATTTACGATATGGCCCGGCAGCTCCAAGATGAAATAATTGAAAAATTCGACCGAATAGTGGACAGCCACACTCACCGGGAGAGCACTGACGAATTGTTCCCGCTTTTGGCGGAGCTCTTCGGCCTTTTGGCGGAGAACGCCCAATTTGTCCGGGTAATGGCGAGCAAAAACGGCGACGCGGCCTTTTTGGACAAGCTGAATAATATTATACGGGAAAAATGCCTCGCCGACGCGCGGACCATGCTCAATATCAGCAATACAGACGAGTTTGAATATTTCTATGACTATATCGTATCCGGCTGCATAGGCGTGTGCCACGCCTGGCTTACGGGCGGCATGAAAGAGTCTCCCGCGCAAATGGCCGGCTTTGTCGAAAGAATGATGCTCCATGGGGTACAGGCCGTGTCGTAACGGAGCAAATCTTTTTGTATGGAAAGCTTCCTCGCCGGACTGGGCGCCGGTTATCAAGGCGGCGCTATGGCCCGCGGCTAAACAGGCGCCCAGCCCTGCGCGGCAGTTTTACCGAAGGCACAAAAATCAGCGCGCAGGCCGCAGCTTGGACATACAAGCCTGTTTCCGTTCAAGCGAGCTGTGCACATATATTTTCATGGTGGTCTTCATATTTGCGTGACCAAGTATTTCCGAGAGCGTTTTTACATCAAAGTCCGATTGCAGGCAGTTAGTGGCGAAGGTGTGCCGCAGGGAGTGAAATTTCACCTGCGGCAGACCCGCCCTTTTCAATATCTGCTTAAATCGGTAGGACAGGCAGCGGGGTTCAACCGGAGAGCTGTCTCCCGAAAGTACAAAGCCCTCGGGCCTGGCAAATTTTTGAATAAAAGTTAAAAGAAAATCCGGCAGCGGTATCTGTCGGATCGAATTCTCACTTTTTGGCGGGGTTATTTTGACGGCGGTTTTGCCTTTGCAGGCAGGCGACGATATCCTGTGCACCGTGCGTTTGACTGTAAGGAGCTTTTTTTCAAAGTCTATATCTTCCCATCGCAGGCCGCACAGTTCGCCGATGCGCAGTCCGGTAAACACGGCAAGATATATTCCGCAGGAAGTCAAATCGTTTTGCGAAAGCAGCTCTGCTTGAAGCTTTTTCTGGTCGGCGGCGGACAACAGGTCAGGCTCCTGATGGATGACTTTTGGCGGCCCGACGGAGGATATCCGATTTATGTATCCATATGTACGCTCGGCCCATTTGGCGGCAGACTTCATTATCATTACCATATCCGAAACATATTTCGTTGACAGTCCCGCCGACAGCTTGTCCGCAATAAAGCGTTCGATCTCGGCGGGAGTGATCTTATCATAACGAATATCTTTGTAATACGGCATCAAATGGAGACGAAGCTTGTCGGAATAACTCGAGAAGCTGCTCTCCTTTATGCGAGCCCTCGTCGAGTCCAGCCATTGCTGCATGATTTCGGTAAAATTCAACCGGCAGGACGCAGTTAATGACACCGGATTAATAAGCTGCAATTTGTCCCTCACGTCGGTATAGCTTTTGCCGTACACCGACTTGTATTTGTGATTGCCGAGGACATATAGGCGGCCCTCCCAGCGACCATCCTTCCTTTTGTAAATGTTTCGACCTTTCTTTGGCATAATTAACCCTCCTAAAGATAAAATTAATGGTAAATAGTTTTTTGTCAATCCGCAGTAACGGCTGACAATATGCAATACCGGGCAGCGTCAAAAAAAAGGCGCTGAAAACGCAGACTTATTATCGACGCTGCGGTTAAAATTAATTATATTATGAAATAATTGCAGGGTCAATATTTGACGAAGTATGGCGCAAAAAAGACCGCCGCGAATTGATGATTTTAATGTCTCAATATTTTTGCGGTTATAATCCGCAAAGCCCTTGACATATGTTTATTTTTGCGGTATAATTATCAAAGCGGGGGTGATAGTTTTGATTTACAGGCCGATGTATGTCAATAAAATAATGGCGTATACAAATACTCCATTTGTAAAGGTGCTGACAGGAGTACGCCGATGCGGCAAATCAACGATTTTAAAAATGATTATTGAAAAGCTTAAAACAGAGTGGGGCATCCCCGAAAATCGTATTGTAAGCCGCCGCTACGACTCAATGGAATATGAGGACATTACAGCAAAAGAGATGTTTGCCGAATTAAAGACAAAACTCTATCCCAACGGCAAAACCTATCTGTTTCTTGATGAAGTGCAGGAGATCAATGGTTGGGAAAGAGTAGTCAACTCTCTCGCTTCGGATTACGATGTGGATTTATACGTCACCGGCTCCAATTCCCGTATGATGTCTTCGGAAATATCAACTTATCTGACAGGCAGGTATATAGCTTTCCGAATTTACACACTTTCTTTTGCCGAGTATCTGACGTTTAAGAAATCATATGAATCCATCGCCGATCCCAAGACAGAACTTGCGAAGTATGTTCGACTGGGCGGGTTCCCGGCGACGCAGCTTCAACGTTACTCGCAGGACGAAATTTATACGATTGTACGAGATATTTACAATTCAACCATATTTTCTGATATTGTGAAGCGCAATCAAATTCGGAAAGTCGACCAGCTTGAACGTGTGGTGAAATACGCTTTCAACAATGTCGGCAACACGTTTTCGGCAAAGTCTATCTCAGACTACCTGAAATCGGAGAACAGAAAACTCGATAATGAAACCGTGTACGGCTATCTCGAAAAATTAGAAAAGGCGTATCTGCTTCACCGCTGCTCACGTTATGATTTGCAAGGGAAAGAAATACTGAAAACTCAGGAGAAGTTTTACCTTGCGGACACCTCATTGCGATACAGCGTTTTAGGTTACAATTCCGACACGGTTGCGTCAAGCCTTGAAAATATTGTCTATCTGGAGCTTTGCCGCCGTGGTTATTTAGTATATATCGGTAAAACAAACGATGGCGAGATCGACTTTGTGGCAGCCAAACAAAACGAAAAGCTCTATGTTCAGGTAACACAGAGCATAGTCGCCGAAAAAACCGAAAAGCGAGAGTACAACAGGCTGCTTGAAATACCCGACAATTACCCCAAGTATGTGCTGAGAACAGATGAATTTGCCGCCGGCAATTACGAGGGGATCAAGACGATGCACATAGCTGATTTCCTGCTCAGTTCGGAATACTGACAAAATGCTCCGGGATTGTTCCGCAAGACAAATCCCAACTTAGTATTAAGCGCCGCAAAAAACTCGCTCTGCGCAGGTTACAGAGCGAGTTTTTTACGGTCTTTTTCTTACCTAACGCCGCTGAGGCGCCTATTTTGCATTTGCAGGGTTATTTAATACCTTGCCTTTCTCATCGAAACGTGAGCCGTGACAGGCGCAGTCCCACGAACGCTCGGCGGAATTCCAATGGAGTGCGCAGCCCAGATGCGGGCAGCGCCGGCCTGTAAAGGACAGCAGATTTATTACCGACTCAAAGCTGTTGATAAAGAGCTGCGGTTTCAAAATACTCCGCGACGGATCAAACAAATTAGCATACTCATTATTCTTCCCCAGCACCGTATCGGAGAGCATTATTGCCGAGAGCATTGCTCCCGTCATGCCCCATTTATTGAAGCCTGTCGCGGTGAAAAGCTGTGCGGTTCGGTTTGAGTACTTACCGATATATGGCACGCCGTCAAGACTAATGCAGTCCTGCGCCGCCCAGTGGCAATACTCCTTTGACTGAGGATAATAAAGCTTCGCATAGTAACGAAGCTCGCTCCAATTGCCGCCTTTTTTGCCGGTACGGTGTCCTCCGCCGCCAAGAAGAAGATACTTTCCGTAATTTCGGAAGGAAAGTCCTGTTTTGCTGCTGTCAACATACATACCGTCCACATTACCGGCGTTTTCGAGAGCAAGCACATAGGAACGGTGCTGATAAAGCTTTAGGAAATAGACGCCATGCTTATTAATGAACGGAAAATGCGTCGCAATAATCACTGTTTTCGCAGTAACGCTTCCACTGTCTGTCACCGCCGTATTCCCACGCATTTCCTTTACAAAAGTGTTCTCATACATGGGCAGACCCATTGCGATGGCGGAGATGAATTTCAGCGGATGAAACTGCGCCTGACCGGGGAACATAACCGCGCCTGCCGTTTGGAACGGAAGTGAAGTTTTCTCACAAAGCCGTGCGGAATAACCTATATTCGCAAGCGCGTCCATTTCCTGCTCCAGCTCTCCCCTGTCTCCCATCGAATAGACATAATTGTCCTTCCGCTCATAGTCGCAGTCGATCTTGGCGCAAAGCTCCGTATATTTTTCAAGGGCAAAGAGGTTTGCTTCAAGATATTTTCGTGCCATTTCAACTCCGCCGCTTTTCAGCAATTTGTGATAAATCAGCCCATGCTGAGCTGTGATTTTTGCCGTTGTGTGCCCTGTTGTGCCCTGACAGATTTTTTCCTTTTCAACAAGGACGCAGTCAACGCCGTTCTGAGTCAGAAAGTAAGCTGTCAAAACCCCCGCTATACCCCCGCCAATAATCAGAACATCAGTCGATATGTCGCCGTTCAGCTTCGGAAAAGACGGGAGCTGCACACTTTTTTGCCAAATTGAGTCCATAGTTCCTCCTGTACATAACGCCGTCCAATTATACTCTGGCAACGTTGAACCTTATAAATCCTGAAAATCTGCGGCGGTCAAATCATTCTCCAGATTATCTCTTGCGAGATCTTTGTCGATAGCGGCATAGGCGTCAGATATAGGCCTTCCCTGTGGAAATGGTTTTGTATGATAGACCTTCTGCGACGGCGCTTTTGTACCCGCGATGATTGGATTTGCGGGAGACTTTCCATGCTTTGCTTTCCCCTGAATTTCGGGAACCGGGGCCGCCGTATTCTTATCTTGCGTGTGCGTCCGCTCGGGACGGCTCATGCCCTGTTTGGCCATGTTCATCACCTCATGCGTAGTATGTGAACATTTCCTTAATTTATGTATACGCCAAAGGATCGTCGTGAACGAAATAAACAGATCGTCTGGGAGCTGATAGGGTATAGCCGAAGGTATGAAAGAAGATGAGGAAAGTTGGAAGAACTTTCTCGTCCGGCTTAAGGGACGGGGCTTGGACGGAGTACGTCTACTTGTTGGCGATAAAAGTCTTGGTGTGTGTGTGGTGGCGGCGGAAGTATTCCCTACAGCCAAATATCAGCGCTTATGTTGGTATGCACACGGCTGCGATATATTTCAGGCAAGTATTGTGGGTGTAAGCGCTATCTTTTCATGAAATGTTTGTAAGAAAGCGGCTGCCATGTCGCCTAATCGTCATTGAAACAACAAGAAATTTTATTCTTTCAGAGATATTTTGCGAAAAATACTTGACACTACCGTTACAGGAACTTCAAAAGGTTCCGAAATCGGATATTATTTATGTTTTATTGATGAGATTTCGTACGAAGCGCAGCATAAATCCATACGAAAAACAGGCCTCGGCCTGAGCCGAAGCCTGTTTCGTAAATTCATTGCAGGAATTTACGTCACTATTCTTGACATAGAGCCTTAAATGATCTCCAATATTTCCACGAATAGGTGTGCCGATCAATAATACTATGCTTTTTGATACATTTAAGTTTTTTATTATTTCTATAGTCAGGTTCGGATCTTATAAATTTAATACATCCTAATGCTTTAACATCCTTTCACCAGCTTATGGACGAATAAATAAAACCCGGGAGAAGCACTGTATAATAAAGCTTTTAATTTGGTAGTTCGAAAGAATGCATATTTCCTCAATAATCTTCCCGTAAATATTGCTTTTTCATTTTCGAATCTATCTACTAAACAAATCGCACGTAGATAATTAAAAACCATTTTATCCGTCAATGCTTGCGCATTTTCAATTCCGTGTGTTTGAAATAGCTCTAAAACATTTCTTGTAACCGTTAATAAATCACTACCTTCGACCGCTTTATTTGTGGAATGAGTAATTGAATCGTTTCTTACAAAATTGTAATAAAAATACACATCAGAAAAGAAAACGGTCTCGGCATTTAGGAGTATAGTAGGCGTCCATAGCTCATCTTCTTGAACTACACCCTCTAAAAACCTAATATTCTTCTTTCTAATTAATTCGGTACGACACAGTGTAAATGGAGCACAAGCTGAATAACTTTTTCTCTTATTAAGAAGAGAAATATATTCTTCTGAAGAATACAGTCCTTTTCGAATTGTATAATTCAATTTATCAAAAGTATTCCCTTGATCATCGATTACCTTTGCTTTCCCAACAATTAAATCCGCATCATAGTTCTGTATGATTTCTAAAAACTGATTTAAACATCCTTCAAAAAGCCAATCATCACTATCAAGAAATAGAATGTATTCTCCTCTCGCCTCATTAATACCGGCATTCCTAGCGCTGGACAATCCTCCATTTGTTTTATGAATCACCTGAATACATTCATATTTAGACGCATAGTCATCACATATTTTCCCTGAGTTATCGGGAGACCCGTCATCAACAAGAATAATTTCTATACTACTATTGATTTGACACAAAACAGAATCTATACAACGTCTAATATAATTCTCAACTCTATATACAGGAACAACTATCGTCAAAAGCATATTAAAGATTCCTTTCTATACAGTTCGATATCTTTTGCATGGTTATATTCTAGTACCAGAAATTTAACGGCAACTGGCCATAACCGTTGTTAAGCATTATCCTTACAAACTGTGCTATGCAATATGCAATAATGAAAATCTGATATATTGTCATCTTCCTTGCTTTAGTATGTCCTATCCCTGCCAGTGATTTTTTTGTGTTATATAAACTACTTAGGGAAATAATCGAACTTACAGAATAAAACAATACAATTCTTGCAGCATATCCAACTATAACGTCAAGGATAAAATATATCACTTGGAACAGCATAGCCTTATCAAGAATGCTTTCGAATAAGTTTTGATTTTCATATTCTCGATATTTCAATCGATGGAATATGTAGAGCGTTATTTCGATAATCAGCAACAACGTTCCCAAGGAGATGATAGATTCATTCCTGAATGTCATATATATACTGGTTGACGTTACATATACCGAAAAAATAGGAATGTATTGTATTAGTCTCATCAGATACTCAAATCCCACAGCCATTACTATTGGAATAATATATGATATCAATGTATTAATCCATTTGTGGCCCTTTTTTCTCGGTCTAAAGTACCATATCATTAATATACTGATGATTGCAGCCCTGTGTATAAATGTCGCTCCAATTACGCATATTATGAATTTCAAGTATTTCTTATCTCTAAGATAATGTATTCCATACAATATAATTGACATAGCAAGAGCTTGCCTAAACATATTATATGTTCTAAAGTAGAACGTTGACATATAGACGAAAAATGCCACAGTGGAGTTGACATCTCTTCTGTACTTCCAAATCCCCACCACCATAAAAAACTGTGTTAATATAGCATATAATCCAATCGCTACATTTGCTGATGCGCCTACCTTACCAAGGTAGTATACCAACAAACCAAATGACGGTTCCAGCCTGCCCCAGCATGACAGCGCATACTCTAAAGTATTTGTGCTTATTATTCTTTCTCCCACCAAGTAATAGGTCTCATAATCAAGCCCAACCATATATCGAAAAAAGCCTGGAGCAGATGCAATAAGAATTGTCATTAATAACCAAAACCGAGTTTTGTACTTTGATTTAGACTTTACTGCATTATTCATGCATACAACCGACAAGGCAACAACAAAAACGTATATAATAATAGAATCAAACTCTGAAAACTCAATAATTCGCATGACATCTCGCCCTTTTTACAATTATGTTGTTATACTGTTACTCCTTGCCTTCGATGTATTCATAATAAGTGATCATGTTAATATTATCTATACTACCACTATTTAGTATTGAATAATCATCATCAATTTCAGGATGACACATTACCTCTACGGTTTCTTTTTTCTTATTTTTCTCAATACTACTGTCGTAAAGTGAAACAAAACTATCTGTCGTGATTATTAAACCATTCATGGTGTAATACTTTTCTACAAGAAATCCGTAAAATCTTTTTATATAATCCTTTGCCATTTTGTGTCGTCTTACACAAGTTATATTTCTTGCGTACATGGCTTTCCTTGTGGCAATCGCTATCATGAAATCCATATGCCTATGATGATGAGAATCTATATGTGTAGGTCTTATACCTTTTTCAATAACTCTATCTATCTGTGCAAGGATTTCATCGTAAAGAACATCGCGTTCTTTCCTTGACAAATACTGGTGTCTTGGGATTGTGTTCAAATAACTACCGTCTGAATTGCAAAATTTCTTGCATTTCTTCATAGCATCTGTCAATGGACGCCCCTCATCAATAACGATATGAATTCCAATGTAATTTTCGTAATGGTTCTTCTTTGCTAATTCTATAGCTTCATCAAATCCCGGCATATTTGCCATTACAGTTGTAGAGCTTATTTTATTATTTTGGAAACACTCATTAATTCTTTGGTTTGCTCTTGAATTTCTACCAAAGTCATCTGCATTAACAATATATCTCATTATTGCTCATCCTCAGTCAAGATCGTTGTATATAACAACATACTTCTTCACTATTTCTGCCCAGCTAAATCTCTGAGAAGCCTTTTCAGCTCGTTCTGATAGATCTTTATAATTACTTATAATTGTTTTAATGCATTGAATGATTTCATCAATATCCGAGCTTTCAACATGGTATCCAACGTAACCTTCCTCAAATTGTTTATCAAATCCTTGATTCTTTGTATAAATAATAGGCAATCCCTGTGTCAACGCTTCTGCATAAACTAATCCAAAAGCTTCTCTTTTTGATATCATCACAAAAATGTCATTATCTCTATATTTTTGGATTAATTCTTCTTTTGAGAGTCTTTTTGTATAGGTAACGTTTTCCGATTTTAACAGCCTGGCCAGTGAGTTATCCTTTAAATCTCCAACGACATCCAAATGTGTTGCTATGACTTCAGTATTCATCCTGTCTACTACACGAACCAAAGTTTCTAAATTCTTGTTTTTATTAATCTCTCCAGCATATATAAGCTTAATCGGAATTCGTGGTTCACTTCTATCCCGATAAACAGATTTCAACCAAAAATCATCAATTCCATTGGGAATAACAATGCTTTTTCTTTCAAGATCTTCCCTTATATTGTGTGGAACACAGTTATTAATCACATCCTCTTTGTACGGTTTTGATAAAAAAACAACTCTTGATGATTTTTGAATTATTCTATTAAACAAGGGTCTCAAATATAAAAGTTTTTTATAAATGTCATTTAAATCACCATTTCTAACGGTTATTATGTATGGTATGCCATATTTCTCGGATAACTTATAGGCAAGATATCCATTTGTGCACATTGAGTGGGCATGTATGGCCTTTACTTTTGAAAAATCGTATGTTTTTTCGGCTAACTTTAGTGCTTTATTCTGTTTTACATGAAACAAAAAACGTTCATATGAATGATAGCACTCTTTCACATCAACATATTCTCCGACCTCATCGGCCTTTCCTCTGTTGCCATACGGAACTGGTGTAAAAACTCTTAGTTCGACTCCTTGGCTAAGCATGGCATCAAACATCCCTTTATAGAATGTCCTATCTTTAAGATATGAATTAATGTGAAGAACAAAATCTTTCATACTCTCTTAATCCTCTCATGCTCACTAATAAAACTTCGTTCAATAAAGACAAGCTCAACTACAAACCAAGTATCACAGTCTCCACCACTTCATTCCAGAAATCTTCAAATCCTCAACATTATACAGTCCCTTTACATCAATAAAAACCTTCTGATCATCCGGTCCGTTCTTAAACATCATCTTTATATCAGCCAAAGACAATACCCTGAATTCATTGTGAGCAACGGCAACGATTACACAATCGGCATCTACAACGTCTTCCATTGGAGTGAGCTTAACTCCATATTCATGCATTGCATCACGCTCAGAAGCCCAAGGATCGACAACGATAGGATTGATTCCATAGGTATTAAGCTGCTTTATGATGTCATTGACCTTACTGTTACGTGTATCGGGACAATTCTCCTTAAATGTCAAACCAAGGATAACAACTTTACTCTTCTTAGGTGCTTGTCCCGCTTCTACCATCTTTTTCACAGCCTTATCGGCAACAAAAGCACCCATGGAGTCATTCACAATACGACCATTAAGAATAATTTGGCTGTGATACCCAAGTTTCTCTGCTTCGTAAGTGAAATAGTACGGATCCACGCCAATGCAATGCCCACCAACAAGCCCAGGACGGAAGCCGAGTGCATTCCACTTGGTATTCATACCATCGACTACTTCATTGGTATCGATATCCATTCGATCGAATACCATAGCTAGTTCATTCATGAAGGCAATATTAATATCTCGCTGGCTATTTTCTACAACCTTTACCGCTTCTGCTGTACGGATGTTGGAAACCGGATGAGTACCAACATCAATTACAAGATCATATACGGCTTTGATAACTTCAAGGGACTCCTTGTCCATACCAGACACAATCTTGTGAATGTTCTCAAGACGATGGACCTTATCACCGGGATTGATCCGTTCCGGGCTATAGCCAATTTTAAAGTCCACACCGCACTCTAATCCGGATTCCCTTTCAAGAATTGGAATACAGACATCTTCGGTACAACCCGGATATACGGTCGACTCATAAACGATAATCGAGCCAGGAACGAGATTACGCCCCACAATCTCGGATGCTCCAATAACCGGCGTAAGGTCAGGGGTATGGTCGGTATTCACAGGAGTAGGCACAGCTACAATATGGAATTTCGCTTTACGAAGATCCTTTTCATCCGATGTAAAGTTAATCTTTGTCTTCTTAATCTCCTCATCTCCGACTTCTTTTGTCGGATCAATGCCAGATTTATAAAGTTCAATTTTTTCTTTATTTAAGTCAAAACCGATTACATTAATTCCTTTCTTTGCAAATGCATGTGCGATTGGCATTCCGACATATCCGAGACCAACAAGAGAAAGGGATTCTTCGTTTGCTACCAGTTTATCATAAAGTATCATTTTACATTTCCTTCCTATTCCAGTGTTTTAGTTTTGCATTTCATTAAAAACATCTAGCGCTCTACGAATCACATCATCCATGTCATAATACTTGTATTCAGCAAGTCTTCCAAGGAAGATGACATTCTTTTCTTCTGCAGCTAAGTCACGATATTTTTGAGCTAGTGCTTTCCACTCTGCCGTCGGAAATGTGTAGAAAGGTTCTTCACCATCACAAGGAATCTCTTTTAGAATTGTAGTCTTATCGTTCTTCTGCCCAGTCAATTTCTTGAACTCTGTAATTCTTGTATATTCGTAGTCCATCGGCCAACGAGTGCTTGCCACTGGTTGATAAGATTCGCAGTCGTGGGTTTCAAAAATAAATTTGATGCTTCTCCACTTTAACTGCCCAAGTTTATAATCAAAGTAATAATCAATAGGGCCTGTATAAACCAGCTTCTCATATTCAACATCATCAATGACTTCCTTGTAGTCTGTGTTCAACAATACCTTAATTTCCGGTTGATTAAGCATTCTCTGACACATCTTCGTAAAACCGCCTTTGGGGTTTCCTTGATACTGGTCAGTAAAGTACCGAGTATCGCGGTTTTTGCGAAATGGAATTCGACTGATTACGCTCTTATCAAGCTGAGATGGATCTACGCCCCACTGCTTAATTGTAAAATATTTAAAAAACTTCTCGTAAATGTCCTTCCCGCCTTGACTCAGAACCACATCTTCACTAGTCTTAATCTCGTCAATCTTAACCTTCCGGCTATCAATGAACGCATCCATCTCGTCCTCCGAAAGGTTCATATTATAAAGCTGATTGATGGTTTCCAACGAAATCGGCATCGGTACAAAATTACCATTTACATAAGACAGTACTCTATGCTGATATTCATGCCAATCACAATACTGACATACATAATCAAACACTTCTTTATCGTTTGTATGGAAAGTATGTGGACCGTACATCTGTACAAGAATACCTGCCGCATCATATTCATCATAGACATTTCCGCCAATATGATCTCGCTTTTCTATTATGAGTACTCTCTCATGAAGCTGAGTAGCAATTCTCTCTGCCACGGTTATACCGGCAAGACCAGCGCCTACAACCACATATTTGAATTTCATTCATCTTCCTCCCTAGAAACTTGCCGCATATTTCTTTTTTAATACTTTTGCTTGCAAAAAAAATATACCCTTCTTAAACCAATTTACGTCTTCATTATATGGTAATTCACATATCTGATCAGGTGAAATCATACCCATTTCCGTTTGATGGTAAAGCCAAACATTCAGTAGCCTTTCACTAATTCGTCCAATATACCTTTTATCAAAATCCGTATATCCAGTAGTATCCACTCGTTTTTCTAACTCAAAGAGAATTGGAAACAACCAGCCACAATAATTATCAAACAGTTCATATTTCATAATCATCATATTAAAAATATACGCAGATCTTTGTTTCATTACTTTATCAAATGCAGATAAATACTCCGATGAATATTCACGGATAATTTGCCTAGTTAGGTCTAATTGCTCCTTGCCTCCATTCATTGTATTGGAATAATGGCTATATATTGTATCAATAATATATCTTCTCTTTTTAGGGACAAAAACGGAATACTTTCCTATTAATGTACTAAGCTTTTTACCCGTGATAGCAGAATCCTGAAGATTTCCAATAACCCGATTCTGATTCAAAAACAACCTTCTATAATGTACTAAACCTATATAATCTGCCTTAAGATTTTTCCAAGCCCAATATAAAGCTGTCTGAGTCCCAAATACAGGATTTTTATATGAAATATTCTCTCCCGTGTTATCCTTTTGAAATCCAAAATCTATAGGATTTCCTCTCTCATCAAATTTTCCATCAGCCCCTACTTGTATTGGAATATATATTTCATCAGTGGGCATTTTATATGGTCTATGCGTTGCTACAACAATCCGAATTATTTTATCCATATCTCTCGCCTTCTATTTTGTCTTAATAAGTAACTGTTCTGACCCATTGTTCGTCACAGTCTTTAAACCAGTCTCTAAACGATTTTTCAAGATTGTAATGGTAAAACCATCCCAAGCAAGTTTACCACCACTTCTGGCCATTTTGCACTTTCTAAATATCCGTCTATCACATGAACTTAAACATTAAAAACAGCCATCATTCCTTTTATGGCATCAATGTTTATCAAGTGGGTTAACCTACTTCTTATCATTACCTGACTATAAATCGTAAATATATATTTTATTTATGGTTGAAACTATGTTCAATCCCGCTTATAAATATCCCTCGTATAAACCTTATCCTTCACATCATCAAGCACTGCTTCATAACGGTTCGCAATAATCGTGTCCGCATCATTTTTGAACTTATCAATATCGTTCACGACAAGGCTACCGAAGAACGTCGTCCCGTCCTCAAGCGTAGGCTCGTAGATGATGACCGTCGCGCCCTTTGCCTTAATTCGCTTCATAACGCCCTGAATGCTGCTCTGCCGAAAGTTATCGCTGTTAGCTTTCATCGTCAAACGGTACACGCCAACCGTGATCGGACGCTCTTTATCCGCGTTCCACATGCTCGATTCGATGCAATATCCCGCCCTTTCGAGCACCCTATCTGCGATGAAATCCTTCCTCGTCCGGTTGCTCTCAACAATCGCCTCAATCAGATTTTCGGGCACGTCTTGGTAGTTTGCAAGGAGCTGCTTCGTATCTTTTGGGAGACAATAGCCGCCATAGCCAAAGCTCGGATTGTTGTAGTAGTCCCCAATCCGCGGGTCAAAGCTCACGCCTTTGATAATGTCGGAAGTGTTTAATCCTTTAACTTCCGCATAGGTGTCTAATTCATTAAAATAACTAACTCGCAAGGCTAGATATGTATTTGCAAAAAGCTTTACTGCCTCTGCTTCTGTCAAGCCCATATAGAGGACATCGATGTTTTCTTTCTTGGCTCCCTCGACGAGCATACCCGCAAATGTCTCAGCGGCTTTTCTCGTTTTTTCATCGCAGCCAACGATGATTCTTGAGGGGTATAAATTGTCGTACAAAGCCTTACTCTCACGCAAAAACTCCGGACTGAAAATAATGCGATTGGTATTGAATTTCTTACGGACGGATTCCGTATAACCGACCGGAATGGTGCTTTTTATAACCATAATCGCACTGTCGCTACTTTTGAGAACGAGGTCAATAACCGCCTCGACCGCCGAGCAGTCGAAGAAATTCTTTTGCGGGGCATAATTCGTCGGGGCGGCGATGATGACGAAATCCGCGTCGCGGTATGCCGCTGCTCCGTCAAGAGTTGCAGTCAGGTCGAGATCTTTCTCGGCGAGATATTCCTCTATCTCCTTGTCCTGAATCGGACTAATTCTTCTGTTTATTTTCTCTACCTTTTCAGGCAGGATGTCAACCGCAGTAACCTTATTATTCTGCGCGAGCAGTGCCGCAAGCGACAAGCCTACATAGCCAGTTCCAGCGACAGCAACTTTGATTTTCTCTCCAGTGTGTTCGCTTAACATTTTAAGCATCCTTTCTTTAACCACTTTTCATGCTTATCTATTTCCATCTATGTAATAGCTCTTATACCACTCCGCAAACTTGCGAAGTCCTGTTCTGATGTCAATCGTAGGTCGAAATCCAAAGTCGCGCTCCAAAGCCGTACCGTCTGCATAAGTAATCGACACATCGCCGAGTTGCATTGGAACCAGTTCCCTATGACCCTCAAAATCATAATCCTCCGGCAAAACTCCCGCGCGTACGAGCTCTTCCTGCAAAATTCGGACATAATTAAGAAGATTTTCGGGCGTTCCGCCGCCGATGTTGTAAATGCGATACGGCGGGATTGGCAAGCCGTCCTCACCAGTTTTCTTTTCTGGAGGCGACTGCATCACTCGCTCGATCCCCTCAACTATGTCGTCAATGTATGTAAAATCTCGCTTGCAGTTGCCATAGTTGAAGATTTGGATCTTCTCGCCCGCGTCAAGCTTTTGGGTCGCAGAGTAATAGAACATGTCAGGGCGACCTGCGGGACCGTAAACAGTGAAAAATCTTAAACCTGTTGAAGGAATGTTATAGAGCTTTGAGTAGGCGTGCGCCAAAAGCTCATTTGATTTTTTGGTCGCAGCGTACAGGCTAACGGGATTGTCCACCTTGTCGTCTGTCGAGAACGGGACTTTTTTATTGCCTCCGTAGACCGAAGAGCTGGAAGCATAAACCAAATGCTCGACAGGATTGTGGCGGCAAGCTTCTAAAATGTTGTAGAAGCCGATGATGTTGGATTCAATGTAGGCGTCGGGGTGGGAGATTGAGTAGCGAACGCCTGCTTGGGCGGCAAGATTCACGACGATTTCAGGCTTGTACTGCGAGAAAATGTCGTTGATGAGAGATTTATCTGCGAGATTGCCCTTGATGAAAGTATGCTTGACAAGGCTTGTCGCGGCGACTTTTTCGATTTCGGCAAGGCGATATTCCTTCAGCGAGACATCGTAGTAGTCGTTCATGCTGTCAAGACTGATGATGTGACCCGAAGGTAGATTGCGCAATAACCTCATTACAAGGTTCGCGCCTATAAAGCCGGGAGAACCAGTGACTAAGATTGCTTTATGATGTAGGGATGTGTTCATACGTATTAATTTCATTACTCCTTCGTAAAGATGATTTTCTGCTTTTGTGTTAATAAACGCCATTTGAAAATATTGGAATTTCACACTCCACTCTTTTTCAAAACCGCCTTCACCGTCGCGAAAATAATCTTCAAATCTACCCACAGCGACCGATTCTGCACATACCACAGTTCCATCTGCTGCCGCTTGCCGTCTTCGTATGTAGCATCGTTTCTTGCATATGCCTGCCAGTAGCCTGTCAGTCCCGGTTTGACTGAAAGCAAAAGTTTCTGCTGTGCGGGTGTGTAGTTCTCGCTGAGTTCGTCCGCCAGAATTGGACGAGGGCCAACTAACCGGATATCATTTTTTATCAAAACGTTATAAGGTATTTGCATTACCTCATCGAGACTTATACTAATCCCAAATAAGAGTTGCAAAATGAAGGAAGAAGTGCTATAATCCAA
>CANRHW010000003.1 GCA_947630525.1 uncultured Clostridia bacterium
GCGGTGCGGCCGGAGGCTCCCTGTGAGTTTGCCTGCGCCGCTGTCGGCGGCGCGGTGGGCGGAATAATCTGCGATATTGACGCAAAAACCGTCAAAGGCACCAACCACGGCAAGGATGCCCTGCTGGGCCGTATAATCGCGGCCGCGGTTTCGCTTATTCTGATCGCTGTCGGAACGGCCTCCGGGAACGGTGCGCTTACATATCTTACCGAAAAAATGTCGCCGGTGCGGTCGGCTGTTGGCCTGATTGCCTTTGCGGCCCTGTGCTTTTTCGGACGGAGCACGCCCCACCGGTCGTTTACCCATTCGGCGCTGGCCTTTGGGCTTTTTACCGGGGCGGTATTTTTGTTCTGTCCGCCGCTGGGGCTGCCGTTCGCCGTGGGCTTTTTGTCACATTTGGCGCTGGACATATTCAATAAAATGCCCGTGCGGCTCCTTTACCCCATGAAAAAGGGCTGGAGCCTGAAGCTCTGCTACGCCAAAGGGACCGCGAACAACGTGATCATGGCCGCCGGCCTTGCGGCCCTTGCGGCGATAACGGCGGCGTATATTGTGAAATTTATATGAAAAGGGGCCGTAAAAAACTCACTATGTAATTAAGAGGCACGGGGGCCGGCCGAAAAAATCGCGCAGAACGGACGAAAATCAGCTCGCGCAGGCGAAGCCGAGCAAGCACTCCCGACGGCGTACACAGGTACGCCGAGTGGTGATTTTCGTTCGTAGTTCAAGGGCATAAAATAAGAAAATTCGCTCGTAAGGGCGAATTTTTTACATTAATACATTATTTAATTTTATTGATTGATTATAAAGAGCTCAAATTTGCCTTAAATAAAGACTTCAGGCCCTTGAACGGTCTGCGCCATTTTTTTACGGCCCCTTTTATGTTTTTTACGGCTACATTTTAACTTTGGGCGTATTGCCTTAAATTTTTTATGAGTTTTTTACAAAAAGCTATTGAAATCGGCGTGTAAATTGTGTACAATGTATATATAGTTTATTATACTGGAGGTATACATACAATGACGCTTAGGGAGATAAAAGAAATTTTGGACGCAACGGTGCTCACCGGCGAGGAGGAGCTTGACCGTGAGGTCAAGGCCGCCTGCGGCAGCGACCTTATGAGCGATGTGCTGGCTTTTGTAAAGGATCAGGCAATGCTGCTCACCGGCCTGGTGAACGGTCAGGTCATCAGAACCGCCGAAATGATGGACATTCATGCCGTTATATTTATTCGAGGCAAAAAACCCTCCGACGAGGTCGTCAGCCTGGCCGAAAGCCGGGATATCGTTATCATGGAGACCGAGCTGCCCATGTACATAGCCTGCGGAATGCTTTACAGCGCGGGCCTTACGGGAGGTAGCAGCAGGGCATGAGCGAACCTTTGATGGTGCTCCATTACGACGTTGACGGTACGGACTTTACCGTGGCCGGCGAGGCCAGCGGTGCGGTGAAAAAGGTGCTGAAGCAGCTCGGTGTCAGCGCCGAGGTCATTCGCAAGGTCGCTATCGCAATGTACGAGTGCGAGATAAATATGGTAATACACGCCCACGGGGGCTTTATCGATGTGGAAATACGGCCCGAAAGCATCCGCATGATACATAAGGACGTGGGCCCCGGTATACCCGATGTGGAAAAGGCCATGCAGGCGGGCTTTTCCACCGCCAGCCAGCAGGTGCGCGAGCTGGGCTTCGGCGCGGGAATGGGCCTGCCGAACATGAAGAAATATACCGACGAGATGAAAATAACCACCGAGGTGGGCAAGGGTACCATAGTTGATATGACGGTATATATTAAATAGTCCGCGCGAAAAGCGGCCAAGGCGCCCGCCGCGCGGCAATATGGGAGAAATGGAAAATGATTGAAAAAAGATGCCACAGCGTTACCCTTGACAGGCCAAGCTGTAAGGGCTGCACCACCTGCATCCGCTATTGCCCCACTCAGGCCATAAGGGTGCAGCAGGGTAAGGCTAAAATCATAGACGAAAGATGTATAGACTGCGGCGAGTGTATACGCCGCTGCCAGTATCATGCGAAAAAGGCCATTACCGACGGCTTTGAGATGCTGGAAAACTTTAAATATAAGATCGCCCTGCCCGCGCCGGCCTTTTGCGGCCAGTTTTCAAAGGCGGACGATTTTGACATAATGCTCACCGGCCTTAAAATGCTGGGCTTCGACCATGTGTTTGAGGTGGCCCGCGGGGCGGAGGTGGTCACGGCCAAGATGAAGGAGCTTATCCACACCGGCCTTATCGAGGCTCCGGTAATATCCTCGGCCTGTCCGGCGGTAGTGCGGCTCATAGCCGTAAAATACCCTGACCTGATGAGCCACGTGGCGCCCCTTACGTCGCCCATGGAGGCCGCGGCGGAAATGGCCCGCAGGGAGGCAAAGGAAAAAACCGGCCTTAAGGACGAGGAGATAGGCGTGTTCTTCATAACGCCCTGCCCCGCCAAGGTCACGGCCATCAAATGGCCCCTGGCTCTTGAAAAATCCAACATTAACGGGGCTATTTCCATTAAGGACGCATATATGCGGCTGGCCCACAGCATAGACAAGATAGAAAAGGTCGAGCACCTCAGCGTGGCCGGCAGGAGCGGCGTCCGCTGGGCCAATCACGGCGGCGAGGCCGAGGCCCTGGGCATCGAGCGCTACATAGCCGTTGACGGCATAGCCAACGTTATGGAGGTTCTTGAAAAGCTGGAGGACGACATGATTAAGGGCATAGATTTTATCGAAACTCTGGCCTGTACCGGCGGCTGCGTTGGCGGCAGCCTTGCGGTGGAAAATAATTTCGTGGCCAATTCCCGCATACGGCGGATTTCCGAAAGACTGGCGGATAACGCCGCACCCGTGCCAAAACTGGACGGTATGTACTGGAACCGCAAAATAGAGTATAAACCTTTCAGCCCGCTGGACGAGGACTTCAGCGAGGCCCTTAAAAAGGCCGCCCGGATGAACGAGATATACGCCGGACTGCCCCAGCTTGACTGCGGCTCCTGCGGTGCGCCCACCTGCAAGGATTTGGCGGAGGATATAGTCCGCGGCAAGGCCAACGAAACCGACTGTATATTCAAGCTCCGCGAGCGCGTAAGCATTCTGGCCCGGGAAATGGCCGAGCTGGAAAGCAAGCTGCCGCCGTCAATGGAATAATGAAATAAACATCGAAAGGAAGATACTATGACTGTTGCTGAAATAGGAACTAAACTCGGCCTCATGCTGAAATGCGGCGAGGATGGCATTGGGCGCGAGGTCACCGGCGGCTATGTGGGCGACCTGCTGAGCCTCGTCATGGGCAAGGCTCAGAGCGGCAACGCCTGGGTTACCATACAGACCAACATCAATATAATGGCCGTGGCCAGCCTTACGGACGTGGCAATGATAATCCTTGCGGAGGGTCTGTCCCCCGACGACAACACGGCCCGCCGCTCCGACATGGAGGGCATACCGGTTTACTCCTCTGAAAAAACGGCGTTCGATATCGTCTGTGAATTAAAGGATTTGGTGTGATATGGGCCGCTACGCCTACGACCTGCATATGCACTCCTGCCTGTCCCCCTGCGGGGACGCGGACATGACGCCCCACAACATCGCCGCTATGGCGATGCTCAACGGCCTTGAAATAATCGCCCTTTCGGACCACAACACGGCCAAAAACGTACCCGCCCTGATGGAGGCCGCCAAGGAATGGAACTTGACTGTAGTGCCCGGCATCGAGGCCGAAAGTGCCGAAGAGGTACACTTGCTGTGCCTTTTCCCTACGGTGGAGGCGGCCCTGGATATGGGCGGTATTTTGGAGGAACATCTGCCGCCCATAAAGAATAAGCCGGAGATATTCGGCGAACAGCTCATTATGGACCATGAGGACAACGTCACCGGCTCTATAGATAAGCTGCTCATCAACGCCACAGACCTGCCCATTGAAGAGATAAAGGCCCTTGTGGAGGAGCGGGGAGGGGTCTGCATAGCGGCCCACATCGACCGCAGCAGCAACAGTATCCTGTCCAACCTGGGCTTTATCCCGGAGGAGCTGAATTTTACTACCCTTGAAGTGTCGAAGCGGGCCCCGGCGGAAATGAGCGCCGACCCCAAATACCGCTATCTTCACGACAGCGACGCCCATTATCTGACGGACATAGCCGACGCCGTGTGGAGGCTTACGCTGGAGGAAAAATCCGCGGCGGCGGTGGTGCGGCTGCTTAAAGAGGCCGTGAAGCAATGAGGGATGGCATGATGCGCGGCGTTCCTGATTTGTCCTCGCTTCTCAGCGTGCGCACAGCGCTGCCATAAACTTTTTGTGAATTTTTTCACGAAAACAAAATGTTAGTATAGACAAACCGCGAAAAATCTGATATAATGTCTTTGCTGTGATTACTGTGTACTCACAACATTTGTCATGTTGAATAATGAGCGGCGTGACCGCTCAGTTCAATCAATATAAGGAGGTAAAGAATATGAGCGTTAAATCATCGGTACCGTTCAACGGTACAGCCGAGCAGGAAGCGAAGCTTAAGGAAGTTATCGCCAAGTACAAGGACACCCGCGGCGCGCTTATCCCTGTTTTGCATGAGGCTCAGGACATTTACGGCTATCTGCCCCTTGAGGTGCAGACCATGATTGCCGAAGGGCTTGGAGTTACACTGGCGGAGGTTTACGGCGTTGTGACCTTTTACACCCAGTTTTCTCTTAATCCCAAGGGCAAGTACGCCATCGCCGTATGTCTCGGTACCGCCTGCTACGTTAAGGGCAGCGGCGACATTATCAATAAAATTCAGGAATCGCTTAACCTTGAGGTCGGCGGCTGCACCCCCGACGGCAAGTATTCGCTCAATGCGACCCGCTGCATAGGCGCCTGCGGCCTTGCTCCGGTACTTACGGTCAACGACGAGGTTTACGGCCGTCTTACGGTAGACGACGTACCCGGCATTCTTGCCAAGTACGCGGACTAAGGTCTAAGGCCATGCAGGAGATCAGTCTGAACATACTGGACATTGTGCAGAACTCCGTCCGGGCCGGAGCGGACACCATTCGGGTAGAGCTTTTTGAGGATATACCCTCGGATGTGCTGTCCTTTTCGGTGGAGGATAACGGCTGCGGCATGGATGAGGAAATGGTGCAGAGGGTTATGGACCCTTTCGTCACCACCCGCACGACCCGCAAGGTCGGGATGGGCATTTCCCTTTTGCGCAGCGCCGCCCAGGCTACCGGCGGGGATGTTGAGCTGCGTTCCAAGGTGGGGGAGGGCACTTTTATAAAGGCCACGTTCTCCCACGGGCACATCGACCGTCAGCCCTTGGGCAATATGGCCGACACCATGACTTCTCTGATCTCAATGAACGGCCATATTGACTTTTATTACAAACACACCTATAACGGTGAAGTGTTTGAGTTCAACACTAAGGAAATGAAAGAAATACTCGGCGAGGTGCCGTTGAGCGACCCCACGGTCGCCGCCTGGCTGAGAGAATTTATCGGCGAGGGTATCGCAAATATTTATGGAGGTGTAGAAGAATCATGAAAAGCTTAGCTGAGCTTCAGGCTTTAAAGCAGAAGGCTATCGAAAACGTTAATCTCAGAAAGGACAGAGAAGACGGCGTGAGAGTAGTCGTAGGCATGGCTACCTGCGGCATCGCCGCCGGCGCCCGTCCTGTCATGACCTCCTTTCTTGAGGAGATAAGCAAGAGAAATCTCAACAACGTTGCCGTTGAGCAGACGGGCTGCATCGGCCTGTGCCGTCTTGAACCCATCGTTGAGGTTTACACACCCGGTCAGGAAAAGGTTACATACGTAAAGATGACCCCTGACAAGGTGGCAAGAGTCGTGTCCGACCATATTGTGAACGGTCAGCCTGTGGCCGAATACACGATCGGCGCGGCAGGAATGTAAGGAAGGGGTGTGCTGAATGGAGTTGGTTAGATCTCACATTCTCATCTGCGGAGGTACGGGCTGTACTTCCTCAGGCAGCGAGGTGCTCCACGAGGAGTTTGACGAAAAGCTGGCCCAGTACGGGCTGGATAAGGAAGTCAAGGTCATAAAGACGGGCTGCTTCGGCCTGTGCGCCCTTGGCCCCGTTGTCGTTGTATATCCCGAAGGCGCGTTTTACAGCCGCGTTAAGAAAGAGGACGTTGAGGAGATAGTTACCGAGCATCTTCTGAAAGGCCGTATAGTTAAGCGCCTCGTATATGACGAAACCGTTCATGAGGACAGCATAAAGTCCCTTAACGACGTTAATTTCTACAAGAAGCAGCAGCGCGTGGCTCTGCGCAACTGCGGCGTTATCAATCCCGAAAATATTGAGGAATACATCGCCGTTGACGGTTATCAGGCCCTTGGCAAAGTTCTTACCGAAATGACCCCCGCCGAGGTTATCGAGACCGTTAAAAAGTCCGGCCTTCGCGGCCGCGGCGGCGCGGGCTTCCCCACCGGCACCAAGTGGGACTTTGCCGCCAAGAGCGTGAACGAGCAGAAGTATGTCTGCTGTAACGCCGACGAGGGCGACCCCGGCGCTTTCATGGACAGAAGCGTGCTGGAGGGCGACCCCCACAGCGTTCTTGAAGCTATGGCCATCGCCGGTTATGCCATCGGCGCAAATCAGGGTTATATCTATATCCGCGCCGAGTATCCCATCGCGGTTAAGAGACTTCAGATAGCTATCGATCAGGCCAAGGAATACGGCCTGCTGGGCAAGAATATTTTTGACACGGGCTTCGATTTTGACATTGAGATACGCCTTGGCGCCGGCGCTTTCGTCTGCGGCGAGGAGACCGCTCTTATGACCTCTATCGAGGGCCACAGAGGCGAGCCCCGTCCCCGTCCTCCTTTCCCGGCCGTAAAGGGCCTTTGGGAGAAGCCCTCTATCCTCAACAATGTTGAGACGTACGCAAATATTCCCGTTATCTTCAACAAGGGCGCCGACTGGTTTGCTTCCATTGGCACCGAGAAGAGCAAGGGCACCAAGGTATTCGCTCTGGGCGGCAAGATAAATAACACCGGCCTTGTTGAGATACCCATGGGCACGACCCTGCGCGAGATAGTTGAGGAGATAGGCGGCGGCGTGCCTAACGGCAAGAAGTTCAAGGCCGCTCAGACCGGCGGCCCCTCCGGCGGCTGCATTCCCGCTTCTCTTATCGATACGCCTATCGACTACGATTCCCTTATTTCCATCGGCTCCATGATGGGCAGCGGCGGTCTTATCGTTATGGACGAGGACAACTGTATGGTTGATATCGCCAAGTTCTTCCTGGAGTTCACCGTTGACGAATCCTGCGGCAAATGTACGCCCTGCCGCATAGGTACCAAGCGCCTTCTTGAAATGCTGGACAAGATAACCAAGGGTCAGGGTACTCTTGAAGATATAGACCGTATGGAAGCTCTGTGCTATCATATCAAGAACGCTTCTCTCTGCGGCCTGGGTCAGACCGCGCCCAACCCCGTGCTTTCCACTCTTCGCTATTTCCGCGACGAGTATGAGGCTCACGTTGTTGAAAAGCGCTGCCCCGCCGGCGTGTGCAAGGCCCTCACCAGCTATGTTATCGACCCCGAGAAGTGCAAGGGCTGCTCCGCCTGCTCCCGCAAGTGCCCCGTGGGCGCCATTTCCGGCGAGATCAAGAAGCCTTTCGTCATCGACACCACCAAGTGCGTTAAGTGCGGCGTTTGCATGGAGACCTGTAAGTTCGGCGCCGTAGTAAAGAAGTAAGGAAGGAGCTTGTTGAAATGGATATGGTTAATTTAAAAATAAACGGTCAGCCCGTCAGCGTTCCTGCCGGTTCTACCGTTTTGGAGGCGGCTCGCGCCGCCGGTATAGAGATACCCACTCTCTGCTACCTTAAGGACGTAAGCCAGACTGGCTCCTGCAGAATGTGCCTTGTTGAGATAAAGGGCGGGCGCGCCCTCCAGGCTGCCTGCGTATATCCTGTTGCCGAGGGCATAGAGGTACAGACCAATACCCCCACCGTGCGTGAGGCCCGCAAGGCTGTGCTCGAACTCATGCTCAGCAACCATGACCGCAAGTGCCTCACTTGCCCCCGCAACCGCAACTGTGAGCTTCAGGCCCTGTCCGATGAGCTGGGCGTTACGGATATACCCTATGAGGGCGAGCGCACCGAGCACACTATCGACGAGATATCTCCCTCTATCGTCAGGGATAACAATAAGTGCGTGCTTTGCCGCCGCTGCGTGAACGTCTGCAAGAACGTGCAGACCGTCGGCGTTATCGACACTATGGAGCGCGGCTTTAAGACCAAGGTGGGCTGCGCCTTTGAGGCCAGCCTTGGCGAGGTTGACTGCGTAAACTGCGGTCAGTGCATCGCCGTATGCCCCGTTGGCGCCCTTCGTGAAAAGGACTCCATCAAGGACGTATGGGACGCCATCGCCTCCGACAAGCATGTGGTAGTACAGACCGCTCCCGCGGTACGTGCCGCCATCGGCGAGGAATTCGGTCTGCCCATGGGCCAGTGCACCACCGGCAAGATGGTGGCCGCCCTGCGCCGTCTGGGCTTTGACAAGGTGTTTGACACTGACTTCGGCGCCGACCTGACCATTATGGAGGAGGGCACCGAGCTCATCCACCGTATGCAGAACGGCGGCGTGCTGCCCATGATAACCTCATGCAGCCCCGGCTGGGTCAAGTTCTGCGAGCATAATTTCCCCGACTTTATCCCCAACCTTAGCTCCTGCAAGTCGCCTCACGAAATGTTTGGCGCCGTTATCAAGAGCTACTATGCGGAAAAGGCCGGTATCGACCCCAAGGATATTTATACGGTTTCCGTAATGCCCTGCACCGCCAAGAAGTTTGAGGCTAAGAGAGACGAGCTGGCCGCCAACGGCTATCCCGACGTTGACGCCGTACTCACCACCCGTGAGCTGGCGCAGATGATAAAGCAGAGCGGTATCCAGTTCACAAAGCTGCCTGACGAGGTGTTTGACTCTCCCTTTGGCGACGAGGCTACCGGCGCCGGCGTTATCTTCGGCGCTACCGGCGGCGTTATGGAGGCTGCCCTCCGTACCGTGGCCGACGTGCTCACCGGCCAGTCTATCGACCACGTTGACTACGAGGCCGTGCGCGGCCTTGACGGCGTGAAGATAGCCTCCGTGCAGGTTGGCGACAAGACCATCCGTGCCGCTGTCGCTCACGGCCTTGGCAACGCCCGCAAGCTTTTGAACAGCGTGCGTGCCGGCGAAACCCAGGTTGACTTTATTGAAATAATGGCTTGCCCCGGCGGCTGCGTGACCGGCGGCGGACAGCCCATTGTTTCCTCCCGCATAAAGATGGACGTTAACGTTTCCGCAGAGCGCGCCAAGGCAATTTATGCCGAGGATAAGGGACTTAAGCTCCGCAAGAGCCATGACAATCCCTATATCAAGCAGCTCTACGACGAGTATCTTGGCGAGCCCGGCGGCCATAGGGCCCACGAGCTTCTTCACACTCACTACGTAGCCCGTCCCAAGTATTGATCATAAATTGATTGACAAACTTCCCCTCCCGTATTACAATGGTACGGGAGGGGATTTTATGTTTGAACGCATCAAACGTCTGTTTTTGTATTTTGTACTCTATTCTGTGGTGGGCTGGCTGTATGAGGTTTTCCTTGAAGTGGTGATCTACCGCTGGGGCTTCAGTGACAGAGGACTGCTGTTTGGGCCCTACTGCCCGGTGTACGGCGTTGGGGCGCTGCTGTTTATTTTTTCGGTATATCCTCTCATAAGAGGCAAAAGCCTTAAACGCCGGCTGCTGATGCTGCCGGTGGTATTCCTGCTCTGCGCTCTGACCGCCACGGCGCTGGAGCTGTTGACCTCCTATTTGTGCCAGGCTGTCACAGGCTCATGGCCATGGCAGACCTACGCCGGTTATAGGTTCAACTTTCAGGCCCGCATCGCTCTTTCTCCGTCAATACGGTTCGGACTTGGCGGGCTGCTTTTCATGTATATTCTTCAACCGCTGTTTGAACGGCTGGCGGATTGGCTGTCGGGCAAAAGGCTGAATGTAATTTCTTTTTGCCTTGCGGCCGTTATGACTGTTGACGTCCTCGCTACAATAGCCGCCGCATTAATCTAATTAAAAAACTTCGCCGCCCGGCGGCGATTTTCATTAAAAATCAGCATGCCGGCCGTATTTTCCCCGGCTTGCGAGATACTGGATAAACAGGGATTTTTCTCAAAATATTCTTGACTTTTCGGCCCTGTTGTTATAAAATATATTATGACGCCGTGTGTAATGACGGGATATATTTTGGCCGCAGGGGAGGCGCTTGGTTTGAGAGAAACGCCCGTAATAGACAAAAATGAGATCGAAGCCCAAAAGGCGGTAATGGAGCTGGTCAAAAACGGCTTTTCCGGCCGCAGCCCCAAGGCCTTGGTAGAAACCTACGGCTGTCAGCAGAACGTGAACGATTCGCAGCGGCTAAAAGGTATGCTGACCGAAATGGGCTATTCCTTGACCGAGGACAGGGACGAAGCCGACCTCATCCTTATGAACACCTGCGCCGTTCGCGACAATGCCGAGCAGCGAGTTTTCGGCAATCTCGGTGCGCTGAAGCATCTTAAAGCGAAAAAGCCCGAGCTCATTATAGGCGTTTGCGGATGTATGCCTCAGCAGGAGCATATTGCCGACCGCATCCGGGCAAAATACCGTCACGTGGACTTGATTTTCGGCACTCACGCCCTGTACCGCTTCCCGTCGCTGTTGGCCGAGGCTCTTGAACATCGGTCAAGGGTGATAGATATCGGCGGTGAAGGGGCCATAGCCGAGGGCTTGCCCGTGCTTTATGACAACGGGGCTAAGGCCTTTGTGTCAATTATGTATGGCTGCAACAATTTTTGCTCTTACTGCATTGTGCCCTATGTCCGGGGCAGGGAGCGCAGCCGCCGCGCCGAAGACGTGCTGGCGGAGATACGCGCCCTTGCGGAACGGGGCGTGAAAGAGGTCATGCTGCTTGGGCAGAACGTGAACTCCTATGGCGGCGACCGGGGAGAAACAGACGCTTTTGCAGAGCTGCTCTATATGGTGAATGAAATTCCGGGTATTGAACGGATACGTTTTATGAGCAGCCACCCCAAGGATTTGTCGGAGGGCCTGCTGCTGGCCATGAGCCGGTGCGCCAAGGTCTGCCATCAGCTGCACCTGCCGCTGCAATCGGGCAGCGACAAGGTGCTCAGGGATATGAACCGCCGTTACGGGGCGGAAAAGTACCTGTCCATCGTCAGCCGCGCAAGGGAACTTATGCCGGACATATCTCTTACGACGGATATAATCGTGGGCTTCCCCACGGAGGAAAGGACGGATTTTGAAGACACTCTCAAAATTCTCGAAGCTGTCCGCTTTGACAGTATTTTTTCCTTTATTTTTTCTCCGAGGGAGGGCACTCCCGCGGCAAAAATGGAAAGTGCCGCCACGAATGAAGAAAAATCCGCTTGGTTTCAGGAAATGCTTGACCTGCAAAATCGAATAAGCGCCGAGATCAACGCCAAATGCGTGGGTCAGGTGAGGGACGTGCTTGTGGAGGGCGAGAGCCGCCATGAGCCGGATATGCTTTTCGGCAGGGATTACGCCAATAAGATCGTAAATTTCAGGGGCGATATCTCCATGAAAGATAAAATAGTCAAGGTAAGGATAACAAAAGCTCAGACGTGGATACTCTACGGCGAGCTCATGTAGATGAAAGGATGAATTACAATGGAAATTTTTGACAAGGCCAGAGAGCTGGGCGAGGCTATAGTTACCAGCAACGAGTACAAGACCCTTAAACTGGCGGAGGCCAAGCAGGATCAGGACGAGGAGGCAATGAAGCTCCTTCAGGAATACAGCGCTCTCCGCAAGACCTTGGGCGAGGAGATAAGCAAGGGCGACGTTGGCAAGGAACGCATGGAGGAGATACGCGCCCAGGTGGAGGAGGCCTATGAAAAGGTCACGACTAATGACACCATTGTGGAATACCTCAACGCTCAAAGCGCTTTTCAGGCGATAATCGACCAGATGAACGCTATTATTTCCTACCATATAACTGGCCAACTGCCCGGCGGCTGCAGCGGAAGCTGCGCTACCTGCGGCGGCGGATGCCACTAAGCGGGCTTTGACTCCCCATTGCCTGAACACATACAAAAGAGGTGAGACTGAGTGGCGGAAATGACGCCCATGATGAGGCAGTATCTGGATATAAAGGAACAACACAAGGACGCGATACTCATGTTCCGGTTAGGCGATTTTTACGAAATGTTTTTTGAGGACGCCAAGACCGCCAGCCGTGAGTTGGAATTGACCCTTACGGGCAAGAGCTGCGGCATGGATGAAAGGGCGCCCATGTGCGGAGTGCCGTTCCACTCAGCGGACGGGTATATAGCGCGTTTGGTGGCCAAGGGCTACAAAGTGGCCATCTGTGAGCAGATGGAGGATCCCAAGCAGGCAAAGGGCATCGTCCACCGCGACATAATACGCATTGTAACTCCCGGCACAATAGTTGACGAAAGTTTCCTTTCCACGCGGAGCACCAACTATATGGCTTCGGTTTTTGTCGAGGACGGCAAGTGCGGCGTGGTGTTTGTGGACGTGTCTACCGGCGAGATGATGGGTACCGCCTTTGGCGACGACCCCAACTGCGACAAGCTTATAAGCGAGCTGGAGCGGTTTTCTCCCGTTGAGGCCGCCGTGGGCGGCAAGGGCCGTTTCCACAAGCGGCTGGAGGAGTATATCCGCGACCACAAGGAGTCCATGCTGGTATTTTCTTACGAGGGAGAGGATGTTTCCCCGTCCGCAAGGGCTACCGTTGACAACCATCTCACTAACGGCGGCGAGATAAAGGACCCTATGCTGCTGACCGCCGCGGCGGCCCTGCTGGAATATCTGGTCGAAACACAAAAGTCCGACCTGAGCCACATCAGGGAAATAAGGATATATTCCTCCGGGGAATTTATGGATATTGACCCCGGCAGCCGGCGCAACCTGGAGCTTGTGGAGACCATGCGGGACAAGAGCAAAAAGGGCAGCATTTTCTGGGTGCTGGACCGCACGCGCACGTCAATGGGCTCCAGACTGCTCAAAAGCTGGATAATGCGCCCGCTGATAAATGCCGCCGCCATTACCAACCGCCTTTCCGGCGTGGAGGAGCTTGTAAAAACCCCGTCGCTCAGAGAGGAACTGGGCGACGCTCTCAGCGATGTTTTGGATATCGAACGGCTTATGGGGCGGGTGTCCATGGGCCTGTGCAACGCCAAGGACCTTGTAAGCCTCCGCTCGTCGTTTGCCGCACTGCCAAGAATATATAAGGCTCTGTGCAGCTGCCGCAGCGTTATAATGAACACTCAAGCGGCCATGTTTGACTGCCTTGACGACGTTTATGACATACTTGACCGGGCCATAGTTGACGAGCCGCCGGCCACGCTGCGCGAGGGCGGCCTTATAAAGCCGGGCTACAACGAGGATATTGACCGGCTGCGGGGCGCGTCGGAGCACGGCCGGGGGAGCTTGGGCTCCATTGAGGCCCGGGAGCGGGAACGCACCGGCATAAAGAATTTAAAAATTAAGTACAACAAGGTTTTCGGGTACTATATCGAAATAAGCAAGTCTAACTTAGACAAGGTGCCCGAGGATTACATACGCAAGCAGACAACGGTCAACGGCGAGCGCTTCATTACCCCCGAGCTTAAAGATGTTGAAAACGCCGTCATCGGCGCCAATGAACGTCTCGAAGCTTTGGAGTACGAGGAGTTTGTCCGGGTGCGGAACCGTGTGGGAGCGGAGGTGGAACGCATTGACAGAACCGCCCGGGCCATCGCCACGGCCGACTGCCTGTATTCGCTGGCGGAAACGGCGGTCAAGAACAATTATGTCCGGCCGGAAATAACCCTCACCGACGAGATATATATTAAGGACGGCCGCCACCCTGTGGTGGAAAAGGTTCTGAAAAACGGCCTTTTTGTCCCCAATGATACCGAGCTTGACTGCGGAGCCAACCGGGCCGCTATAATCACGGGCCCCAACATGGCCGGCAAGTCCACCTATATGCGCCAGGTGGCCGTTATAACGCTCATGGCCCAGATGGGCAGCTTTGTTCCGGCCAGCAAGTGCCGCATTGGCATAGTGGATAAGATATTTACCCGCATCGGCGCCAGCGACGATCTGGCCGCCGGGCAGAGCACTTTTACCCTGGAAATGAGCGAGGTAAGTTACATACTGAAAAACGCCACAAAAAATAGCCTGTGCATCCTTGACGAGGTTGGCCGGGGCACAAGCACTTACGACGGCCTTTCCATCGCCTGGGCGGTAATCGAGCATATAGTTAAAAAAATCGGTATGAAGACGCTTTTCGCTACTCACTATCACGAGCTAACCGTGCTTGAGGAGCGGCTCGACGGCGTTAAGAATTACAACACCGCGTGTAAAAAGCGCGGCGACGATATTACCTTTCTCCGAAAGATTGTCAGGGGCGGAACCGACGACAGCTACGGTATCGAGGTCGCCAAGCTCAGCGGCGTGCCCAATCCCGTCATCAAGCGGGCCAAGGAAGTGCTCGCTACCGTTGAGCGGGGCAGCGTGGGCGGCGAACCCCGTCAAGTAAAGGACGAACCGCAGCTCAGCTTCGCCGCGGTGGAGGAAAGTCCGGTGGCGGAGGCTCTGCGGAAGATAGACGTAACCACTCTCACCCCCATCGAGGCCATGAACGAGCTTTATAAGCTTCAGCAAATGCTCGACGGTTAGACGGGGCTTTTGCGCCTGACTGCGGGGCGTGAAAAATACCGTGGCGAAAGTTATATTTTCAACGTGGATTAGTGTAACTTCTGGTTTAAATTGAACGCGGAGGCGGTTCAAATGGGCAGGATAAATATACTAAGCAAGGCCGCGGCGGAGCAGATAGCCGCCGGCGAGGTGGTGGAGCGGCCCGCCAATGCCGTAAAGGAAATGGTGGAAAATTCCATAGACGCCGGGGCGAAGTCCGTCGTTGTGGAGATACGCCGGGGCGGAGTGGGGCTGATACGGGTCACCGACGACGGCGGCGGCATTCTGCCCGAGGATTTGGAGCGGGCCTTTATGCGCCATGCCACCAGCAAAATAAGAGATATCGGCGACCTTGAACATATAACCACTCTCGGTTTCAGAGGCGAGGCGCTGTGCTCCATTGCCTCGGTAAGCAAAACCGAAATGATAACTAAAATTCCAAGCGCGGATTTGGGCCGCCGTATACTTATTCACGGCGGCGGGATTGAGCTGATAGAAGAGGCCGGCTGCCCTGACGGCACGACCGTTATTGTAGAGGACCTGTTTTATAATACCCCCGCCAGAATGAAATTTCTGAAAAAGGATTCAGCCGAGGCCGCGCTGGTCGCCGAGGTCTGTCAGCGGCAGGCCCTCAGCCATCCGCAGGTGTCTATCCGCCTTATAAAGGACGGCAAGGAGGTCTTTTTCACTCCCGGCAACAACGACCTTTCCGATACGGTGCGGGCGGTCTGGGGCAAGGACTTTTCGTCCAATATGGGCGAGGTACGCTACATGGACGGCGGAATTAAAGTCACCGGCCTTGCGGGGAGGAACAACCTTTCCCGCCCTAACAGGACTATGCAGCTGTTCTTCGTGAACGGCCGCTCGGTGGTCAATAAGGCGCTTTCTCTGGCTTTGGCCGAGGCGTATAAAAACGAACTTATGGTGGGGCGCTTCCCGGTGGCCGTGTTAAATGTGGAAATGGATCCGGCCCTTTGCGACGTAAACGTGCATCCGGCCAAGACGGAAATAAAATTTGCCGATGATAAGGCGGTTTATCTGGCGGTCTATTGGGCGGTGAAAAATATGCTCGCCTCGGCGGCGGGCGCGAGAACGGCCCAGTCGTCATTTGTGAGGGAGGGGGCGTCGTTCAAAATTGCTCCGCCTCCTGAGATACCCAAGCAGCTCACGGTGAAAAAGGATGGCGGCAAATTCAGCCGCTATACCGCGCCTCCGCGCCGGCCCGACCCGGTAAATGACCACGAAACCAAGCTGCTCCGCGCTGAGATGAGCCCGCTGCTCCCAAAAAAGCAGGTTGAGCGTCTGCGCCGGGAGCAGGAAGAAAAAATTCGCACCGGAGAAATAAAGGCTCCGATAGTTGGCAATACCGGCATTTACACCGAACCCGCCCCCGAATCGGAGCCAAAGCCCGAAATGCCGGAACCGGCCGAAATCAGGATAATAGGACAGCTTTTCTCCACTTACATTTTGGCCGAGGGAGAGGGCGAGCTGCTGCTCGTCGACCAACACGCAGCACACGAGCGGGTGCGGTACGAGGAGCTCAGGCGGAACGGCGGCAAAACTCCGCCGCAGCTTCTGCTCCTGCCGGTGACGGTGAACCTTAGCCCGGCCGAAGTTCAGGCCGCCGGAGAAAACCGGCAATTCCTGACAGATATGGGCTTTGACTTTGACGAGGCGGGTGAAAATTCCGTACTGCTGCGCAGCGTTCCATCGGATTGCTCCGGGGGCGACGGCGAAGGACTGCTGATAGAAATACTGGGCGATTTGCTGGGCGACGGCAGGGGAGAGCTGGAGGACCGGCGGGATCGGGCCCTTTACACCTTGGCCTGTAAGTCCGCCATCAAGGCTAACAAGGACCTTTCCGCGAGCGAGATGGAACTGCTCATAGGCCGGGCGCTTGCCCTCGAAGGCATATCGACCTGCCCGCACGGGAGGCCTATATCGGTAAAAATTACAAAATACCAAATCGAAAAAATGTTCAAACGCATAGTTTAAGACGGTGGAGATCATATGGACAAAATTCCCGTAATAGTAGTATGCGGCCCCACAGCCGGGGGGAAAACGGCCCTTGGCGTCGCCCTGGCAAAGGCGCTGGACGGCGAGGTGATCAGCGCGGACTCGATGCAGGTTTACCGCCGTTTGGACGTGGGTACCGCCAAACCTGACGCCGCCGAGCGGCGGGGCATACCTCACCACATGATAGATGTGGCCGAGCCCACCGAGAGCTACAGCGTGGCCCGATACTGCGCCGAGGCGTCGGTTGCCGTCAAGGGTGTGTATGACCGCGGCCGGCTGCCCATAGTGGTGGGCGGCACCGGGCTTTATATCGACAATCTTATGGCCGCCACAGACTTTTCATCACCCGAGGGGGACGAGGAGCTCCGGTGGGAGCTGGGCAAAATAGCCGAGGAGGAAGGGCCGCTCAGGCTCCACGAAATGCTGCGGGAACTGGACCCCGAGGAGGCCCGGCGCATCCACCCAAACAACGTCAAGCGTGTCATAAGGGCCATCGAGCTTGTTAAAACCACCGGCGAAAGCCGGGCGGATATCAACCGCAAAAGCCGCCGCCCGTCGCCTTACCGGCAGGTAAGACTGATGATGGACTGGCCGCGTGAAGAGTTATACAGCCGCATCGACCACCGGGTGGACATGATGATAGAGAACGGCCTCGAAGCCGAAGTCCGGCGGGAGCTGCTGCCCATAAGGGACAGGGCGCCCACAGCCGGTCAGGCCATAGGCTATAAGGAAATGCTCGAATACTTTGACGGCCTTGTTTCGTTTGAGCAGGCCGTGGAAAATATTAAGCGCGCCAGCCGCCGTTATGCCAAACGCCAATTAACGTGGTTCGGTCGCGGGCCTGAACTTAACCGCATTGCCCCTGGATCTTTTGACGAGGCAATAAAAATAATAGAAAAAAATAATATATTATGAAGGAGCGACATCTATGAATGCGACAGTTAATTTGCAGGATGTATTTTTAAATTCCGTGCGCAGGGATCATACGACCATTGTTATCTATCTTATGAACGGTTTCCAGATAAAAGGTCAGGTTCGTGGCTTTGACAATTATACGGTGGTAGTCGACAGCGACGGCCGCCAGCAGCTCATATACAAGCATGCCATTTCCACTATCAGCCCGTTTGTGCCCGTGCGGTTCAACGCCGCCAACGTTGACGACTGATAGCTTTACTACTGATATTGCTAAGGAGGACTGAGCTTGCGCAGGGCATTGAAAATAATACTGTGCGCCGTGGTGATAATCGCGCTCATAAGCACCGTGCGTTACTGCGCGGACCCTTACGACACACAGACGGTCACATATTACGAATATCAGAAGAGCGTTTCCGGCGAGGGCTTCATTCTTCGGGAGGAAACCGTGGTCGACAACGATGTGCCGGGCGTGTTTGAGCCCTATGTGAACGAGGGCGAGCGGGTCGGCCGCGACGCCAGAATAGGCACGGTCATCAGCGGCACTCCTGACGAAAATCTCATGCGGGAGCTTAACGACGTGAACCAGCGCATTGAAGATATAGAGGAGAGCACTACTATCGCCGGAATATATCAGACCGATACGGTGCGTATCGCCAACGCCGTAAACGAAAACGTTAAAAGCATGCGCCAGGCTGTGGCCGACGGCGATCTGAACACCGCCACCGAACTGAAGCGGGAGATAGGCTATCTCAAAAACCGCACGGCTCAGCTTGACGGCAGCGAACCGGCCGAACAGCTTTTGTCTCAGCTCTATTCCCGCAAGACGGAGATCGAGACCGCCATCGGCAGCGTTCAGGAAATAGTTTACGCTCCGATCGCCGGAGTGTATTCCAGCGCGGTGGACGGGCTCGAAAGCTACGGCACGGAGGAGGCGCTCTCCGCCCTGACGCCCGAGGATATCGACAGCATTGACCTTACGCTTAATTCCGGCGAAAAGGACGAACGCGCGGTGTGCAAAATATCAGACAATTTTATCTGGTATCTCGCCGCGAAAATAAGCGAGGAGGAGGCCGCCGGCGTTAAGCCCGGCGCGGCGGTCAATATAAGGATAGACAATGCGAACTCCCCCGAGGTGGCCGGTAAGGTCTATTACCTCAGCGAACCCGTGGACGGCAGCTGCGCCATGGTAGTCAGCTGCGACCTCTTTGTGGAGGGCATAAGCAGCCTCCGCAGGGTGGATTACGAGGTCGTGCTCCAGCGTGAAACGGGGCTCAGGATTCCCTCATCGGCTCTGCGCATCGAGGACGGTCACAAAGGCGTATATATCCTCATTGATAAAAAGACCAAAAGCTTCCGCTATGTTAACGACAATCCCTTCCGTTCGGAGGATGACCAATACTATATCGTCGACGCAAAGTACACCCCTGTGGGCGCCCCGACCGACTACGTTCCGCTCAAAGAATATGACAAGGTGCTTATCGAACCGGAAAAGGTGAAATGACCATGGATTATATCAAATCGAATATCGAAAAGGTCCGGGCAAGGGTCGCCGCGGCCGCCGTCAGGGCCGGCCGAAGCCCGGACGAGGTGACAATTATAGCCGTCAGCAAATTTGTGGAGGCGGAAAAGATACGCCGCGCAATGGAACAGGGCCTCAATATTCTGGCGGAAAACCGCGTTCAGGAGATGAACGCCAAGTATGATCTGCTCCCGGGCGCCCGCTGGCACATAATAGGCCATCTGCAAACCAACAAAGTAAAATATGCCGTTGGCCGCGCCGAGCTGATACATTCGGTTGACAGCCTCCGGCTGCTGGAAGAAATTAACCGTCAGGCGCAAAAAATGGGCGTTGTTCAGGATATTTTGCTTGAATTAAATATTTCCGGCGAAGAAAGCAAATATGGTTTGACAAATGAGGAGTTTCGTTATATAATAAATAAGTTAGAGGACTTCTCGTCGGTTCGCCTGCGGGGAATTATGACCATGGCCCCAAATTACGAGGATAAGGAGCTGTGCCGCCCGGTCTTTCGGGAAGCAAAGGCCATTTTTGACGAGTTACCGGGCGCGGACGTGCTTTCCATGGGCATGAGCGGCGATTTTGAAATCGCCGTGGAGGAGGGCGCGACCCACGTCAGGATAGGTACGGCGATTTTTAAGGAACAAAATACAAATATAAATATATAATAGAGAAAGGTAGGGCAAGAATATGAAAAAGAATTTGTTTAACCGCATGGCTGATATTGTTTTCGGCGACACCGGTGAAGAGGACGATTTTGAGGAAGTGAACTTTGCCGAAGAGGAGCCCGCTCCCGAACCGGTTCGGACAAGAAGTTCTTCGGCCTCGCCCTCTTCGCCTAAGAAAAATTCAAGTCAGCCCAAGGTGGTCAATTTTGCCGCCACAACTCAGCTCAAAGTAGTTGTGCTCAAAATGAACGCCTTTGACGAATCGTGCCGTCAGGTGGTGGACAACCTTAATAATAATAAGCCCGTTATTATCAATATTGAGGATATGGAGCGGGATCAGGCACGCCGCACGATAGATTTTATCAGCGGGGCGGCTTATGCCCGCAGGGGCGCTTTTCGCAAAATCAGCGACGGCATACTCCTGCTCACCCCCTCCAATGTCGACGTAACGCCCGCCGTCAAGAGCGAGCTTGAAAGCGGCCGTCCGTTCCCGTGGGATTGAGCGACAAAAACCGCTTTTTAAGCGGACTTGACGAGCCTGAAAGGACTATTTTTGCAAAGCTTTACGACCGCGCTGTCAGGAGCCAGCGCTTTGGCGGGCCGTCTTTCGGCGATTTTATGTCCATGGACGAGCTGGCTCTGCTCAATGAACGCAGCCGGTTTCTGCCGGAGTGCGAGCTGTCGCTTTTCGGCGGGTATGCCGAGGCGGAACGCAGGATGCCCGGCTTTAACGCCGGGGGAGAGGACTTCCCCATAACGGCGCTTAAAATAAGCGGCAAGCGCCTCGGGAGCCTGAGCCATCGGGACTATCTGGGTGCGCTTATGGGCCTTGGACTTGACCGCCACAAGATAGGCGATATAGCCGTATCTGACAGCGGTGCGGTGGTGTTCGCCGCCGGCGATATCGGCGAATATATAATAAGCGCCCTCGGCGAGGTGGGCCCCTGCCCGGTGCAGGTAAGCGCGGCCAATATTGATGAACTGGACCTTGGGCCAAAGGAATTTAAGGATATAAAGGGCACCGTGGCCTCGGCAAGGCTGGACAGCATAGTTGCCCTAATGGCCGCTAAGGGCCGATCCGCCGCCTGCGACCTGATAAAGGCCGGCAGGGTCTATGTGAACGGCAGCCCCGTTCAGCGGGCGGATATGAAAATAAAGGACGCCGACGTAATCACCGTGCGCGGCCTGGGCAAGGCCCTGGTGGAGATTGGCGGTTTAAGTAAAAAAGACAGAATATTTGTTACGCTCAAAAAATATGCGTAATTGTTATATGCCTAAATGAAAGGAAAGATAGACAATGGATTACTCTGGAACTCTCAATCTGCCGGTGACCGAATTTCCCATGCGGGCCGGTCTGCCTAAACGGGAGCCCGAAACCCTGAAAAAGTGGTTGGACGAGGACCTTTACGGCAAGCTTATGGAGGCCAACGAGGGTAAGCCCCTCTTTATTCTTCACGACGGCCCTCCCTATGCCAACGGCGATATGCACATGGGCCATACTCTTAATAAGACCCTAAAGGATATTATCACCCGGTTCAAGAATATGGACGGTTTTAAGGCTCCGTATATCCACGGCTGGGACACTCACGGCCTGCCGATCGAACGTCAGGCGATAAAAAAGCTGGGCATCGACCGCCACAAGACCAACGTGTCGGAGTTCCGCAACGTCTGCAAGGAGTTTGCCCTGGGCTATGTGGAAAATCAGAAAAAGCAGATACAGCGCCTGGGCGTATTGGGCGATTGGGACGATATTTATGTTACCCTTGACCCGGAGTTTGAGGCCAAGCAGATAGAGATTTTCGGCGAGATGGCCAAAAAGGGCTATATTTATAAGGGCCTCAAGCCTATTTATTGGTGCCCCGACTGCGAGACCGCCCTTGCCGAAGCGGAGATAGAGTATCAGGAGGACAAAACAGACTCTATCTACGTCAAATTCAGAGTTAAGGACGACAAGGGCCTGTTTGCCAATGTGGGCGAACCGCTGGATAACATATACTTTGTCATTTGGACCACCACCACCTGGACTTTGCCCGGCAACGTGGCCATATCTCTCAACCCCGACTTTGAATACAGTCTTGTAAAGGCCGCCAACGGCGAGGTATATATCATTGCGTCTGAACTGGTCGACGCCGCCATGGCCAACGGCAAAATAACCGAATATGAGACGATCGCTTCCTTTAAGGGCAGCGATATGGAATATATGACCGTACAGCATCCTTTTATCAATAGGGAAAGTCTTGTTATCGTGGGCGACCACGTAACTCTTGACGCTGGCACCGGCTGCGTACACACCGCTCCCGGCCACGGCGTTGAGGACTATGTTGTTTGCCAGAAGTACAAGGATATCCCCATAATCGTTCCCGTGGACGACAAGGGCTACCTCAACGAGCTGGCCGGTGAGTTTGCCGGACTTTATTACGAAAAATCCAATGCCAAAATTATCGAAAAGCTTAAAGAGCTGGGCGCGCTTTTTGCTATCGAACCGATAATCCACCAGTATCCCCATTGCTGGCGCTGCCATGAGCCCATTGTGTTCCGCGCTACCGAGCAGTGGTTTGCTTCGGTAGACGCCATAAAGGAACAGGCCGTTGAAGCCATCAAGGGCGTGCAGTGGCTGCCCAAGTGGGGCGAAGACCGTATCACCGGCATGGTTATGGACCGCAATGACTGGTGTATTTCCCGTCAGAGGACCTGGGGCGTTCCGCTGCCTATCTTTTACTGCAAAGACTGCGGAAAGGAACTCCTCAACGAGGAGACTATCGCCGCTACGGCTAAGCTGTTCCGCGAGCATGGCGGCAGCAACGCCTGGTACGAGACCGAGGCCAAGGACATACTCCCCGCCGGAACAAAGTGCGAGTGCGGCTGTACCGAGTTCACTAAGGAAAAAGATATCATGGACGTTTGGTTCGACAGCGGCAGCTCTCACAGCGGTGTGCTGGAGGTCAAAAAGGGCCTGCGCTTCCCGGCGGATTTGTATCTGGAGGGCAACGACCAGTACCGCGGCTGGTTCCAGTCGTCGCTGCTCACTTCTATTGCCGCCAAGGGCGTGGCTCCATATAAAATGGTCATCACTCACGGCATGATAGTTGACCAGAACGGCGACAAGTTCAGCAAGAGCAAGGGCAACGGCACAAGCCCCGAGGTCATCATCAACCAGTACGGCGCCGACGTGCTCCGCCTGTGGGTGGTTTCCGCCGATTACAAGACGGATATGCGCATCTCCGAGGAGATACTAAAGCAGCTCAGCGAGGCCTACATCATGGGCAATATCCATGACTTTGACCCCGACAAGGACTGCGTTCCCTTTGAGGAAATGTGCGAAATGGACCGCTGGAGCCTTATCCGTCTCAACGACATTGTTGGCCGGGTGCTGGAGGCTTACCGCAGCTATGAGTTCCACATGATATATCACACTATCCACAATTTCTGCGTTGTGGATATGAGCAACTTCTATCTTGACGTTATCAAGGATAGGCTCTACACCTCCAAAAAGGACAGCAGGGAGCGCCGGGCCGCCCAGACCTGTATGTTCACCATACTGGACGCTATCGTAAGGCTCATCGCCCCCATCCTCTGCTTCACCGCCGACGAGATATGGGGCTATATGCCTCACCGCTCGACTGACCGCCCCGAGGGCGCTATCTTCAATTCCATGCCCAAGGTCGAGCCGGCCTGGGAGGATAAGGCCCTTGAGGATAAGTGGGAGAGAGTTCTCGCCATAAAGAGCGACGTCAGCAAGGCCCTTGAACTGGCCCGTCAGGAAAAAATCATCGGCAAGTCTTTGGACGCCAAGGTGGAGATTTTCGCTTCCGGCGAGCCCTATAAATTCCTCAACGAAATCCCCGAGCTTGCTACGGCGCTTATCGTGTCCGAGGCGGTTGTTACCGAGGGCGAAGGCGAGGGAATAAAGGGCGAAAACGAGCCCGGCATTACCGTCAGGGTAACTCCCGCACAGGGCGGGAAGTGCGAGCGCTGCTGGATGATAACCCCCGACGTGGGCTGCGACCACGACCATCCCACGCTGTGCAAGCGCTGCGCGGAAGTAATTAAAAATCAGTAGTTAGGAGTGAGGAGTTAGGAGCTTTTGCCTGACTCCTCACAGAGTATATAATAAGCGAAAGACGCGCCCGCCTATGCGGGCGGCGTATAAACCTTAGCAGGGAGGACTGCGCCATGGTACTCTACCTCATACCTTTTGCAATAGTCGTTATCGCGGACCAGATAACAAAGGCCCTGACCGCCGGCAGACTGGCCGTGGGCGAGGGCTTTACGCTGATACCAAATTTTTTGGATATAACTTATGTTAAAAATGAGGGCGCGGCTTTTGGAATATTCCAGGGCAAAAAATGGCTGCTCATTATCGTGGCCCTGCTTGTGTTTGCGGCGGTGATTTTTTACGTTGTCCGCTATAAGCCCCGCAGCAAATGGCTCATGTGGTCCCTCACTTTGATAACCGCGGGCGGGCTTGGCAATCTTATTGACCGCGTTGCGCTGGGGTATGTGCGGGATATGCTGGATGTGACCTTTACGCGCTTCCCGGTGTTCAACGTGGCCGACTGCGCAGTTACCGCCGGGGCTATAATGCTTGCCCTCCACGTGCTCATAGGAGGGGTCAGGGAGGAGGCCAACAATGACTTTGACGGCGACACGGGCTGCCCGCAGTGACATATATATAAGCGAAAATGTGGAGAGCGTGACCCGCAGCTACGTAAAAAAGCTCTTTGACGAGGGCCTCGTCACCGTAAACGGCGCCCCGGCCAAGGCGTCGACAAAGCTAAAGCCCGGAGACCTTATAGAGCTGGAGCTGCCCGGGCCCGAGGAGACCGAAGCGGTTCCACAGGATATTCCCCTCGATATAGTATACGAAGACGCGGACGTGCTTATTGTCAACAAGCCCCGCGGCATGGTGGTTCATCCCGCCGCCGGGAATGAGGACGGCACCCTTGTGAACGCGGTAATGTTCCACTGCGGGGACAGCCTTTCGGCCATAGGCGGAGTGCTGCGTCCGGGCATAGTCCACCGCATAGATAAGGACACCACCGGTCTTTTGGCGGTGGCCAAGAACAACGCGGCCCACCTTTCCCTGTCGGAGCAGTTAAAGGATCGCAGCCTGAGCCGCACATACTATGCTCTTGTCCACGGGAATATAAAGGAAGACAGCGGCGCCGTCGACGCACCGATAGGCCGTAGCAAGGCCGACCGTAAAAAAATGGCCGTGGACGTTGGCGGCAGGGAGGCGGTCACGGATTTTCAGGTGACCGAACGCTTTGGCAGGTACACCCTTGTCCGCTGCAAGCTGCGCACCGGCCGCACTCATCAGATAAGGGTTCATATGCGCCACATCGGCCATCCTATAGTGGGTGACAAGACCTATGGCGTAAAAAACGAGGAATTCACTCTGCCCGGCCAGCTTTTGCACGCCGGTGAGATAGGCTTTATACACCCGTCCACAGGAGAAAAAATGAGCTTTTCCGCACCTTTGCCCGAGGATTTCCGGCATGTGCTGGATATACTGAGAAAACGTAACATATAGGGGGTCGGCTTTGCCGACCCCCTATATGTTATTCCTTTATCAGCCACATGGTATACGTCACAAAATCGCCATGCGGAAAATCCACAAGTATTCCCCTGTTCATGAGCATATCGCCCATATAGGTTCTGCCGGTGAACTTGTCGGTATACCTTGCGTTGGGGTCAAGCCCTTTCAGCCGGATATGCGTAAAATAGCTGTTGGGCCTGAAAAGCATTTTTGTCAGGGTAACGTAAGCCCGGCTTTTGTCCTTTTCGACGCTCATCCAGCCGCCCACGTTGTTTTTGAATGGGCTCGACAGCCGGTAAAAGTCCCCGTACTCCACGGTTCGGCGCAGTTCGCGGCACAGGGCCGTCTGGGCCTTTATTGCGTCAAGGTCCTCCGCGGGCAGTTTTGTTATGTCCAGTTCGTAGCCGAAGTTCCCGCTCAGGGCCACGTCGCCGCGGGTCTTCATGGAAACGGGCCGCCGGGTGTACTGATTGGGGCCGTCGGTAACGTGACTGCCCATGGCCGACGGCGGATAGGCCAAAGAGGTGCCGTACTGTATATAGACTCTCTCCATGGGGTCGGTGTCGTCGCTGGTCCAAATCTGGGGCATATAGCACAGCACTCCCGCGTCAAAACGCCCGCCCCCGGCGCTGCACCCCTCGAAAAGCACGTTCGGGTGAGAGTTTACAATCTCGCCCATGACTCTGTAGTAGCCAAGGGTGTACTCATGGTTGAAGCCTTTCCGTGGCATATCGGTGATGTATCTGTTCATATCCCATTTCACATATTCGATATTTGCACTGTCGAGCACGGAATTTACGGCGTTTATCACATAGTCCTGTACCTCGGCTCTGGTAAGGTCAAGCACGAGCTGGGTGCGGCCGAGGCCGGGACTGCGCGTCCCCGAGCTTATGGCCCAGTCCGGGTGCGCCCGATACAGGTCGCTGTCCGGGCTGACCATTTCCGGCTCGAACCACAGGCCGAATTTGAGCCCAAGGGCGTTGACCTTTTTTGCCAGTCCGTCTATGCCCGACGGCAGCTTTTCAAGATTTACCACCCAATCGCCCAGACTGCATCTGTCGTTGTTACGTTTGCCGAACCAGCCGTCGTCCAGCACAAACAGTTCTATACCCAGCTCTTTCGCAAGCCCGGCAATAGACAGCAGCTTTTCTTCGTCAAAGTCCATATATGTGGCTTCCCAGTTGTTTATGAGTATGGGCCGCTCGGCGTGGGCAAACCGGCCGCGGCATATCCGGTCGCGGATAAAGTCGTGGAAAGTTCGCGACAGCTCGCCGAGGCCGTCGCCCACAGCCAGCAGACATTCCGGAGCGGCAAAGCTCTCGCCGGGTTTTAATGCTTTTTCAAACATAAATGGATTGATGCCCGAATTTACCCTTGCCCGTCCCCGCTGGTCCACTTCGATTTCGGTGGAGTGGTTGCCGCTGTAAACCGGCATTACGCCCAGGCAAAAGCCGCCGTCTTCGTTGGCCTCGATATCCTTTATTATCACAAAGGGGTTTATCTGGTGGCCGCTGCCGCCGCGGGCGTTTGATATGTCATAAACGCCCGGCGCAAGGCGATTTTCGGCAATGTGCCGTTCACGGCCCCACGAACCGTGGAGGTGTATCTCGCTCAGGTCGCAGCGGGGCAGCTCCACCGAGGCGGAAAAGGCCCTGTCGAGGGTGATAACGCCGCCGCTTTCATTGGTAATGACGGCGCTGCGGCAGAGGACGCCGTAATTTTCGTAGACGGTGTAATTCAGGTCAGCCCTCACCCCGGCGTCTTTATCCCGCAAAGATACGGTCAGCGTCTCGGCCCCGTCGGGCAGGGCGGAGGGGAGGCCCGGCAGCTCGGGCTTGCCGGGATATATCCTGTGGCTATCGTATTTGAGCGCAAGTCCCCCTGGGCCAACGCTCACCGCCGGGCGGCGCAGGTCGGTATGTCCATAAGCCGGATATTCCTGCCGCAGCTCGTCAAGACAGGCTCCGTCCGCTCCCTCGGTCTGTACGCACCACCAGCCCCGCGGGTCTTCGCCATAGGCCACCGGGGCGATTTTTTTGCCAAACCAGTCGTGGAGCAGATAGCCCTCGCGGCTTATTCTCATTACATAACTAAAGCCTTTCCCTTCGAGGAAGAACATATCTTCGATTTTTTTTATCACAGACCTCATCTCCTTTTCTTTAACTTTAACATAAACGGTAAAAATTTGCAATATCATATTGCAAATTTTAGTTGATTGTGGTAAAATTAGGCGATGGGGTTCGACTCCCCATTGCTTATCCTTGAATACAACGAGGTATTTTATGAAGCTTTCCGATTTTAAAGAGGGCGTTATAGGCGGCGTGCCCATCGCCCTGGGATATTTGTCGGTGTCCTTTGCCTATGGCATAATGGCCGCCGGCGGGGGGCTGGACGCCCTCAGCGCCGTTATGATATCCATGACGAATTTGACCAGCGCTGGCCAGCTTGCCGGCACTCAGTTGATTTTTGACGGGGCGGCATACATACAGATAGCGGTGACCACCTTTGTGATAAATCTCCGCTATATGCTCATGAGCCTTTCCCTGTCCCAGCGCGTGGACCCGGATATGACCGTGCCGCAGCGGATGCTGGTGTCCTACGGGATAACCGATGAGATATTCGCCGTGGCCTATCAGCGGCAAAAGCCCCCCAACACTCCGTTTATGCTGGGCCTCATATCACTGCCGTACATAGGCTGGGCCTTGGGCACTCTGCTGGGCTGTACGGCGGGCGGCATTCTGCCGGACAGGCTTTGCAGCGCCTTGGGTATAGCGATTTATGGAATGTTCGTGGCCATAGTCATACCCCAGTGCCGCAGGAGACGCTCCTGCCTTGTGGTGGCGGCCGTGGCGGCCGTCCTGTCCTGCCTGTTGGAATATGTGCCGCTTTTGTCGGCCATACCCTCGGGCTGGGCAATAATCATATGTACGGTGGCCGCGTCCGTGCTTGGGGCGTTGCTGTACCCGATAGAGGAGGATGAAGCGTGAGCGTTTATGTTTTTACCGCCACTATGGTGATGGCCCTGGTGACCTATTTGGTGCGCATGGCGCCGCTGACGCTTATGCGCGGGAAGCTGAAAAGCCGGTTCCTCCGTTCGGCGCTGGCCTACGCTCCATACGCGGTCTTGTCGGCAATGACCGTGCCCCACATACTTTATTCCACCGCGTCTCCCGCGTCGGCGGCAGTTGGCTTCGCGGCCGCCGCGGCGCTGGCCTTTCTTGACAGGGGCCTGCTCACGGTGGCTTTGGGGGCTTCGGCGGCGGTGTTTATTGTAGAATTATTTTTATAAACACCAAAAAAGGTATTGACAAATTTTGAAATGGGTGATATAATATCCAGGTAACCGCGTAGAAAAGGCCAAAAAGTGACAAATGTCCGCCTTAATAGCGAGTCTGTATAAACGGGAGGTGCAACAAATGTACGCGATAATCAAGACTGGCGGCAAGCAGTATCAGGTCAAGGTCGGCGATGTTGTTTTCGTTGAGAAGATAGACGCCGAGGCCGGTAGCGAAGTCACCTTTGACCAGGTCCTCGCGGTGGGCGGCGACGCTGATTTCAAGGCCGGTACGCCCGTTGTTGACGGCGCCAGCGTCAGCGCAAAGGTGCTCAGTCAAGGCAAGGACAAAAAGATTTATGTCTTTAAGATGAAGTCCAAGAAGGGCTACAGAAACAAGACCGGTCATCGTCAGCCTCATACAAAGGTTGAGATTACGGCCATCAATGCCTAAATCATGATAAAGTTTGCTTTTTATCGTGACGGCAGCGGCGAGATAACACGGCTCAGGATAAAGGGCCATTCGGGCTATGGCGAAAAGGGCTACGATATTGTGTGCTCAGCCGTGAGCACGGCTCTTTGGATGGCCATGAAGGGCATCGAGGCTCAGGGTTTGGCTGAGCTCAGCTACGAAGAAAAGGACGGTTTTGTGGATTGCCGCATTACCGGGGCTGCTTCGTGCGAGGCACGGGCCATACTTAAAAGTCTGGAGATAACGGTTTTCGAGCTTGCAAAGCAGTATAAAAGAAACGTCTTTATCGTAAACGGTAAAGATTTCAACTAAACGGTTGAGAGGAGTGAAAGTAATGTTCGCACTTAATATTCAGTTGTTTGCCCATAAAAAGGGTGTTGGTTCCACCAAGAACGGCCGTGACAGCGAGTCCAAGCGTTTGGGCGCCAAGCGCGCCGATGGTCAGTTTGTATTGGCCGGCAACATTCTTGTCCGCCAGAGGGGTACTAAGATACATCCCGGCGTAAACGTGGGTATCGGAAGTGACGACACTCTCTATGCCCTCATCGACGGCAAGGTAAAGTTTGAGCGTAAGGGCAGGGACAAGAAGCAGGTAAGCGTATATTGATTTA
>CANRHW010000004.1 GCA_947630525.1 uncultured Clostridia bacterium
CTCATCACCTAAGTATATTTTACCACACTTAATGAAAAAAGTCCAGCTTTATGCTGAACCTTTTTCGACAGTCTGAACCGCCGTTTTATACAAAAACGGCGGTTTTCTTTTGCTTTTATGCCCTTATACGAATCACCATTATTATTTAAAGGCTTATTTCCGTGCGCTCCCACTTGTCGCCGGTGCGCACCCAGGCGTAAAGAAGCCCAGTCTCTTCGTCGCTCTCCACGCTGTAGGCCTCGTCGTAGACAAAGGTTGTGGCGTCATAGCCGTTTTTGTCAATAAAGCCCCATTTTCCGTCCTTTTTTACGGCCCCGTAGCCATAGGCGAAGCTTTCCGCATCCTCAAAGGGGCCGAACACCTTGTCGCCGGAAACGTTGATATAATACCATTCCCCGTTTTGTAAGGCCGGCATTACGCCGAAGCAGCAATATTTTATCGCGTCGTAAGCCGGTTCGATGACAAATTCGCCGTTTATGTCGATAATGCCGTACTTGCCGTCGAGCTGTACCGCCGCGAAGCCCTCGGTGTATATTTCCGCGTTGTCGTAAACGCGCTCCGTGTTCCAAAGGGTGTTCTCCGTGTCGGGGGCGCTGACGTCCGCTATTACATAGCCCCATTTTTCGCCGTCGGTAGTGGCCGGGGCGATGAACACGCCCTCGTCTACCTCGTAGCCCATGCGCGCTTCGGTAAAGTCCGACGGAGTGAGCTTTATAACATCGCCGTCGGTATTCTGATATGCGAGACAGTACAGTTCGCCGTCCTTGAGGGGATAAGGTACGCCCTCTTTTTTATCGGCCTCGGCGGTGGCCGCAAAGTATGTGGTGCGGTAGACAACGCCGCTTTTGCTTTCGGCAATGGCCTTGTTGGCAAAGAATTCCTTTTCTTCACGGCTCTGGCACGCGGTCAGCAGCAACAGCGCCGCCGCTGCCGCGGCGAGGCGCAGCTTGTTATTTATCATACAAAAATTACCTCCGTATCCTTTGACTTATTATTTATTTTATACTAATCGGAGAAAAATTGCAATATATACCTTGAAAAAAATTCACCGTTGTGATAAAATAAACGGGAATTGGAGGGAAATATATGGATATCAGAGAGAGATACGAGGCGCTCAAAGCCATCGTCACTGAAAGGAAAGCGGAATTTGCGGCCCTGATGGACTTTGTGGAAAACGAAACCTCATACCTGACGGCGCCGGCCAGCACCCGCTTTCACCTGTGCAGAGAGGGCGGCCTGCTGGAACACAGCGTCAACGTTTGTGAAACTATGCTCAGGCTGCGCGATGCTCTCGCCCCGGATATCAGCGCCGAAAGCTGCGTGGTAACGGCCCTGCTCCACGACCTGGGCAAGGCGGGTATGCCCGGGCGGCCCATGTATCTGCCCAATCAGCCCACCGCCAAGCAGAAACAGTGGGGCTATGGCCCGAACGTTCCTTACCGCACCACCGACAAGCTGACCTATATGAGCGTGCCGGTCCGCAGCCTGTATCTTATCGCGCCGCGCTTCCCCCTGACCGAGGACGAGGCCCAGGCGATAGTTTACCACGACGGCCAGTATGTGGACGACAATAAGTCCGTAGCCACAAGGGAATGTCCGCTGCTGCTGCTGTTGTCCTATGCGGACAACTGGAGCTGCTTTGTGACGGAAAAGAAGTGAAGATATGACGGTACATGAGCTTGCCCCCGGCTACATTGAGGCCGCCGCGGAAGTATGGAATCAGGTGGTGGAGGATGGCCGGGCTTTCCCGCAGACCGAACTGCTTGACGGACGCAGCGGGGCGGAATTTTTCGCCGCACAGTCCTTTGTTGGCGTGGCCGAGGAGGACGGAGAGATAGCCGGTCTTTATATTCTGCACCCAAATAACGTCGGCCGCTGCGGCCACATTTGCAACGCCAGTTATGCCGTGCGCCGGAACCTGCGCGGCAGGGGAATAGGGGAGCTTCTGGTTCGCCACTGCCTCAAAAAGGCGGCGGAGCTGGGCTTTAGAATAATGCAGTTTAACGCCGTAGTGGCGTCGAACAGCCGCGCTCTCGCCCTGTACGAGCGGCTGGGCTTTGTACGGCTGGGCGTCATACCCGGCGGCTTTCTTAACAAGGACGGCATATATGAGGATATAATACCCCACTATTACATTTTGCGAAAGGAAGATGACCATGAATCTTAACACTATCTGCGTGCAGACCGGATATGAGCCGAAGAACGGCGAACCCCGGGTCCTGCCGATCTATCAGAGCACAACCTACAAATACAGCTCCACCGGCGAGGTGGGCGACCTGTTTGACCTGAAAAGCGACGGCTTTTTCTACACGCGCCTTGCAAATCCCACCTGTGACGCGCCGGAAAAAAAGCTGGCCGCCCTTGAAGGCGGCGTGGGCTGTATGATGACGGCTTCGGGCCAGAGCGCGTCCCTTATCGCCATACTGAATATCGCCGGCGCCGGGGATCATATTCTTTGCGCGGCCACGGTCTACGGCGGGACTTTTAACCTGTTCAACGTGACTTTGCGCAAGGTTGGCATCGACTTCACTTTTGTGGACCCCAACGCCCCCATCGAGGAGCTGCGCAGGGAAATACGCCCCAACACCAAGGCGGTGTTCGGCGAAAGCGTGGCAAATCCCGCCCTTGTGGTGCTGGATATTGAAAAATTTGCCGCTTTGGCTCACGAAAACGGTATTCCGCTCATAGTGGACAATACCTTCCCAACCCCGATAAACTGCCGGCCCATTGAATGGGGCGCGGACATAGTGGTGCATTCCACCAGCAAGTATCTGGACGGCCACGCTGTCGCTCTGGGCGGGGCCATCGTTGACAGCGGCAAGTTTGATTGGGCCGCCAGCGGCAAGTTCCCGGAATTTACCACCCCGGACGAAAGCTATCACGGCATAGTTTATACCGAACATTTTGGGCCGGCGGCTTTCATTGCCAAGGCCCGGGTGCAGATGATGCGCGACCTTGGCGCTGCGCCCGCCCCAATGAACGGATTTTTGCTGAATATGGGCATGGAGACCCTGCATCTGCGTATGGAGCGCCACTGTGCCAACGCCCTTGCGGTGGCAAAATATCTCGAAGCCAATGAAAACGTGGAATGGGTGGAATTCCCCGATTTAGAAAGCAGCAGGTACCACGCCCTGGCCAAAAAGTATATGCCGGGCGGCAGCTGCGGCGTTATATCCTTTGCGGTGAAAGGCGGCAGGGACAAGGCCATTAAGTTCATGGACAGTCTTAAGCTGGCCGCCATTGTGGTTCATGTGGCCGATCTGCGCACCAGCGTGCTGCACCCGGCGTCGTCCACCCATCGCCAGCTTAGCGAGGAACAGCTTGTGGAGTGCGGCGTGCATCCCGGCCAGATACGCATGAGCGTGGGTATCGAGGCCGTAGAGGATATAATCGCCGATTTGGAGCAGGCTTTTGAAAACATAAAATAAGGGCGCGTTCCTTTTGCGAAACTTACAGGCAGGGCTAAAATTACGCCGCCTTTGCCGCTTTAACTAATTGAATGGAGAGTAAGGACATAATGATTGAACCGAAGAATATAAGAAATATCGCTATAATCGCCCATGTTGACCACGGAAAGACCACTCTTGTGGACGCAATGCTCCGTCAGAGCGGAGTTTTCCGTGAAAACGAACAGGTAGAGGAAAGGGTCATGGACTCAAATGACCTTGAAAGGGAGAGGGGCATCACCATACTTGCGAAAAACACCAGCCTCATGTACAACGGCGTCAAGATAAACATAATCGACACCCCCGGCCACGCCGATTTCGGCGGCGAGGTGGAGCGCGGCCTGAAAATGGCCGACGGCGTTCTGCTGCTGGTAGACGCCTTTGAGGGCTGTATGCCCCAGACCCGCTTTGTGCTGAAAAAGGCCCTCGCGCTGAACCTGTGCCCAATTATGGTCATCAATAAAGTGGACCGGCCCAACGCCCGGCCCTATGAGGTCACCGACGAGCTTTTGGAGCTCTTTATAGACCTTGGCGCAACGGACGAGCAACTTGACGCCCCCATAGTGTACGTCAGCGGCCGCGACGGCTGGGCAAGCCTTTCTCCGGACAATCATCCCAACGACTTGAAGGTGCTGTTCGATCTGATAGTCGAAAATATCCCCGCGCCGGCCGACACCAGGGACGGCGAGTTCCGCATGCTGGTGTCGAACATTGACTACGACAGCTTCACCGGGCGCATTGCCGTGGGCCGCATCGACCGGGGCACGGTGAAAACCAATATGCCTATAACCGTTTGCCGTGACAACATGACCCCGTATAATTCCCGCGTGAGCAAGCTGTACTGCTTTACCGACCTTAACAGGGAAGCCATAGACGAGGCCTCCGCAGGAGAAATAGTGGCCATAAGCGGCGTGGAAAAAATAAATATCGGCGATACCATCTGTTCCACCGCCCAGGTGGAGCCGCTGCCCTTTACCCCCGTCGACGAGCCGGTTCTGTCCATGACGTTCAGCGTCAACGACAGTCCCTTTGCCGGACGGGACGGCAATTACGTCACAAGCCGCCATCTGCGTGACAGGCTCATGCGCGAGCTTGAAAGCAACATCGCCCTCAGGGTGGAGGAGACCGACAGCCCCGACAGCTTTATCGTTTCCGGCCGCGGCGAGCTGCATCTGAGCGTGCTCATTGAAAATATGCGCCGCCAGGGCTATGAATTTTCCGTCAGCAAGCCCCGGACTATCAATAAAGAAATCGACGGCGTGCTCTGCGAGCCCATGGAGCTGCTCACCGTCGATGTGCCCGACGAGTTTACCGGCGTTGTAATGGAGGGTATCGGCAGCCGCAAGGGCACCCTTGTGAACATGGCCCCCGGCGCGGTGGGCTATACAAAGTTGGAGTTCCGTATTCCGGCCCGGGGGCTAATAGGCTACAGAGGCGAGCTGCTTACGGCAACAAAGGGCACCGGCGTTATCAATCACGTGTTCGACAGCTATGAGCCTTTTATTCAAGGTGACTTTAATCTCCGCAGCCGGGGCAGCCTTGTCGCCCATGAGGACGGTGAATCCGTGGCCTACGGCCTGAACAACTCCCAAGAGAGGGGCACCCTATTTATCGGCCCGGGTGAAAAGGTCTACGAAGGCATGGTAGTGGGCGAGTGCAGCCGTTTGGAGGATATCGTGGTAAATGTCTGCAAGCGCAAACAGGCCACTAATATGCGGGCGGCAGGCAGCGACGACAATATCCGCCTGACCCCGCCCAGGATAATGAGCCTTGAAGAGTGCCTTGAATTTATCGGCGACGACGAGCTTTTGGAGGTAACGCCCCACTTCCTGCGCCTGCGCAAAAAGATACTGAGCACCGAGCTCCGCGCCAAGGACGCCCACAGGAGGAAGATGTGACCGCCGCCCGTTGAATGCTCCGGGGCCTCCGTCTAAATAAAACAGCAAAAAACAATTACATTTTGTATAACTTTAACATTGATTATTGCCGTTAACTGGATTATAATAATTTTGTAAAAAGTGTATACAAGGGAGTATGCATTTATTTTAGGAGGATATGTACAATGTCTGAAAACATTACTTCTATTTTTGGCAGCAACGTATTCAACGACTCAGTGATGAGGAACAGGCTCCCCGAAAAGGTTTATAAGGAATTCCGCAAGACCGTCAAGACCGGCGCTCCGCTGGATGAAGAGGTCGCCGACGTAATCGCGGAATGCATGAAGAACTGGGCCATGGAGCATGGCGCTACCCATTATACCCATTGGTTCCAGCCTCTTACGGGCGTAACGGCCGAAAAGCACGACGGCTTTATAGAGCCTGACGGCAACTGCCGCGCCATTATGAGCTTTACCGGTTCCTCTCTTATCAAGGGCGAACCCGACGCGTCCAGCTTCCCCTCCGGCGGCATCCGCGCCACCTTCGAGGCCAGGGGCTACACCGCTTGGGACTGCTCTTCGCCGGCTTTCCTAAAGAAAGACCAGGGTACGACCGTACTTTGCATACCTACGGCATTCTGCTCCTACACGGGCGAGGCGCTTGATAAAAAGACTCCTCTCCTGCGCAGCGCCGAAGCCATCAATAAGCAAGCCTTAAGAGTTCTCCGGGCCCTCGGCGACACCGAGACCAAGCGCGTAATATCCACCGTTGGCGCGGAGCAGGAATACTTCCTTATAGATAAAAAATCCTATGCCGCACGCAAGGACCTCTTTATCACCGGACGCACCCTTTTCGGAGCGAAGCCTCCCAAGGGTCAGGAGATGGAGGATCATTATTTCGGCATTATACGCGAACGGGTATCCAAGTTCATGCACGATGTGAACATGGAGCTTTACAAGCTGGGCGTTTTTGCCAAGACAGAGCATAACGAGGTTGCACCCTGTCAGCATGAGCTGGCCTGCATTTACAGCGAAAGCAATATCGCCACCGACCATAACCAGCTCGTTATGGAAACGCTTAAACGCGTGGCCCTGCGCCATGATTTGGTTTGTCTGCTCCACGAAAAGCCCTTCGCCGGCATCAACGGCAGCGGCAAGCACAATAACTGGGCCCTGTCCACCGACGGCGGCGAAAATCTGCTCAAACCCGGCAAGGACCCCCAGAACAACACCCGCTTTATGTTGTTCCTGGCGGCGGTTATCGAGGCCGTCAACATTCACGGCGACCTGCTCCGCGCCAGCGCGGCCAATGTGGGCAACGACCACCGTCTTGGCGGCAACGAGGCTCCTCCGAGCATAATTTCCGTATATCTGGGCGACGAGCTTGCCGAGGTCGTAGATTCCGTTGTCAGCGGCAAGGAAGCCCCCGTAAAGGGCAAGGAGGAAATGACTTTCGACGTTGCGGCTATTACCAATATCGACCGCGACACTACCGACCGCAACCGTACGTCTCCCTTTGCTTTTACTGGCAATAAATTTGAATTCAGAATGGTTGGCTCCTCCGCGTCTATCGCGGGCCCCAATACGGTCATCAATACTGTGGTGGCCGACAGTCTGCGCAAAATAGCCGATCGGCTCGAAGCCGCCGGCGACGTTCAGGCCGAGGCCAAAGCCATAGTTAAGGATTTGCTCACCGCCAATAAGCGCATTATCTTTAACGGCGACGGCTACAGCAAGGAGTGGATAGAAGAGGCCGCCCGCCGCGGTCTGCCCAACCTGCCCCAGTCCATCGACGCTTACCCCGCTTACATAACCGATAAGGCTATCAAGCTTTTTGCGGAAAACAACGTTTACAGCGAGGTAGAGCTGAAGAGCCGCTATGAGATAAAGATGGAAAAGTTTGTCAAGACTACCAATTATGAGGCTCTGACGATGCTCGATATGGCCCGTCAGGAAATAATTCCTGCCGTTGGCGACTACGCCGAGCATTTGGCCGAGGCTAAGTCCCTTATTGAGGAAACCGGCGCCGAAGCCTTTGTCGAAAAGGCTCAGATGGCAAAGGTAATGCCCCTCTACAAGGAGCTTTACGAGGCTACCGAAACTCTTGACGCCGCCATTAAGGAGGCCGCCGTTGTGGCCGACCTTGACGAGCAGGCCCGTTCTTATAAGAATGGCGTTATTACGGCTATGGACGCAGTCCGCGCCGCCGCTGACGCTCTTGAACTCATAGTTCCCAAGGACTTCTGGCCCATGGAAACTTATGCGGACATTCTGTTCTATCAATAATTTTAACATGGAATAACCATTAAGGCCCAAAGCGTATCCCACACTTTGGGCCTTAAGAATGGTAATTTTACCATATGATGGGGGCTCGTTGGGCTCTCCCCGCGATGTCAACAATAACCCAACAAAGGGGATATGACTATGACAATGACCGATATAATGTTCAGCCTGCTGACGATGCTTGGCGGCGCGGCCCTGTTCCTGTACGGAATGAACGTCATGAGCGGCGGCCTTGAAAAGGTGGCCGGCGACAGTATGCAGCGCCTTATCGAAACCCTGACCAGCAACCTGATTAAGGGTGTGCTGGTGGGCGCGGCGGTTACCGCCCTTATCCAGTCCAGCGGCGCCACGACGGTTATGGTGGTCGGCTTTGTTAACGCCGGCATGATGACCCTGCGCCAGGCTTCGGGCGTGATAATGGGCGCCAACATAGGCACCACAATTACCGCGCAGATACTTTCGCTGGCGGGCATCGACGGCGACCAGTGGTATATGCGGCTGTTCAAGCCCTCCACTCTGGCCAACTTCCTGTTGCTGGCGGGCATTATACTGATCATGTTTATGGGCAAGGAGAACAAGACCCGTGTTTACGTGGGCGAGATAATCCTTGGCTTGGGCGCTATTTTCATCGGTATGGGCATAATGACCGACTCCGTTTCCGCGATGAAGGACCTGCCCGTGATGAAAACCATTTTCACCGGCATCAGCAATCCCATACTTGGCATAATCGCCGGTGCGCTCATAACCGCCCTTATTCAGTCCAGCTCCGCTTCAGTAGGTATTCTCCAGGCCTTTACTTTCACGGGCCTGGTCACCTGGAGCAACGCTCTGCCAATGATAATGGGCGCCAATATCGGCACCTGCGCGGTCACTATTGTTTCCGGCGCGGGGGCCAATAAGGAGGCCCGCCGGGCGTCCATACTCAACCTCATATTTAAGGTGACCGGCGTTGTGCTGTGCTTTGTGGTAATGTACGGTCTGGATTTGATTTTTCATTTTGACTTCTGGGACAAGCAGCTCACCACCAACGGCGTGGCCAACATACATTCGGTGTTCAATATCCTCAGCACCCTTGTGCTTCTGCCTTTCTGCGGACTGTTCATTAAGATAGCCTGCCTTATCATTCCCGACGACGATAAGCAGGCCGAAAAGAAAAAGGGCGTCGATCTGGCCCTTATGGACGACCGTTTCATGCGCGCCCCGGCCATAGCTCTGCGTCAGGCCATGAGCGAGGTCGTCAGCATGGCCGAAACTGCCCTGCGGGGCTTCGATATGTCCATGGAGGTCGTAGAGGAGGGCCGCATGGAGCTTGCGGAAAAGGTCAAGGGCATTGAAAACGACATCGACAAGATGGAAAGCGGCATTACGCAATACGTGACCAAAATAGTGGCCCAGCATCTTAACAATGCCGAAAAGCACACCGCGACGACTATGCTCCATGTGGTGACGGACCTGGAACGTATCGGCGACCATGTGCTGAATATCTGCTACTGCATAAGGGACCTTAAAAACAGCGAAGAGGGCGTCGCTCTTTCCCGCGGGGCGCTGGACGAGCTCGGCACTATGGCCGCCGCCGTCCGTGAATCGCTGAGCCTGGCCGTCGACGGACTGCGCTACGCCGATTCGGGACGGGCTATGAGGATACAGCCCTGCGAAGCCGTAGTAGATGAGATACGCGACGTGCTGAAGGACCGCCATGTGGAAAGGCTTGTTAACAATAATTGCAGCGTCCGGGCCGGTATAGCATTCCTCGATATAATCAACAATCTTGAACGAATTTCCGACCATTGCAGCAACGTCGGCATTTCTATCGAGCAGCTTGGAAATACGGAGAGCGACATCGACGCTCATAAGTATATCAGCCATCTGCGCGACCAGAACACCGAGCTTTACGACGCTATTCTGAACGAATATCAGACGCGGTTCGCGCTGGAGTGAATAATATAAGTGAATAATATATTAATAAACGGAAAAACTCCCTTATGGGAGTTTTTTCAGAGCGCTGACAAAGTCAGCGCTCTTGCGGGAACAACCCGGACGGTTTTTCCCGCAAAACCTTTTTCCGCATCGGGCGCTTTCGCTTACGCAATATTATTTTTATTAAAATAATATTGCTACCCCGATTAAGGTATACAATACCGGGTACACGCCCCGGAATTGTATGTTTTTTATCGAAAGGGAGTTCCCTTTCGAGCTTTCCCCATGGTTCATGGGGGTTATCATCGCCCTGGAAAACTCCCTTATGGGAGTTTTTTGCTTATTTATAATATGAAATAGGAGGGGTCGCGTAATGACGCTGCTGTACGGGGCGCTCATCGGTCTTGTAAACGGCTTTTTTGCCTCGGGCGGAGGCATAGCCGCGGTGCTTATACTTGAAAGGTTTTTAAAGGCCGAAACAAAGAAGGCCCACGCCACGGCCATAGCCGTGATATTGCCGCTGTCCGTGGCCTCGCTGGCGGTCTACGGGATAAAGGGGTATATCGATTGGCCCCTTGTGGTCAAGGCTTCTATAGGCGGCGCTCTGGGAGCGGCAGTGGGCGCAAAGCTGCTCGGAGAGCTGCCCAAAAAGTATATCAAAATAGGCTTTGGCGCGGTGATGATTTTTGCCGGAGCAAAAATGATAATGGGTTAGGCAATGGGGGTATTGAAATGCTTGTAGTTGTTGCCGGCTTCCTTTCCGGCGTACTCAGCGGAATGGGCGTAGGGGGCGGTATGATACTCATACCGGCGCTGACGCTGTTTGAGGGCGTGGGTCAGCACGCGGCCCAGACCGTGAACCTTTTCTATTTTATACCTACCTCGGTCGCTGCCCTTGCCGTACACCTGCGGGACAAAAACATACTTGTGCGGCCAGCGCTGAAAATGGCGGCCGCGGGGCTGGCGTTTGCGATTATCGGAGCATGGCTGGCATCGGCTGTGAGCGACGACTGGCTGCGCCGGGCTTTTGGGGCGTTTATCGCCGTTTTTGGCGTAAGAGAGATTTTAGACGGTTTTCGTGATAAAAAAATCAATTAATAATATTGACAAACGGGAGAAAATAACTTATAATATCCTATATGTAAATTTATTTAGGAGGCAAAAAGTATGTCCAGAGTTTATAATTTTTCCGCCGGCCCAAGTATGCTCCCCCTGCCTGTACTTGAAAAGGCTCAGGCCGAGCTTCTTGACCAGGGCGGCAGCGGCCAAAGCGTAATGGAGATGAGCCACCGCAGCAAGGAATTTGACGTTATTATTAAAGATGCTGAGGCTCTGCTCCGCGAGCTTATGGAAATCCCCGACAATTATAAGGTAATGTTCCTTCAGGGCGGCGCTTCCACACAGTTTGCCATGATACCTCTCAATTTCCTGAACGGCAGCGGCAAGTGCGATTGCGTTATCACGGGCCAGTGGTCCAAAAAGGCCGCCAGTGAGTTTGAGAAGTATGGAAAGGTGAACCGTGTTGCGTCCAGCGCGGATAAGACTTTCTCCTATATTCCCGAGCTTGACCCCGCCACCTTCGACCCCGAGGCGGATTTCTTCCACATTACATATAATAATACTATCTACGGCACACGCTATACCGAGCTGCCAGATACCGGCAGCGTGCCCCTGATAGCCGACATATCGTCCTGCATACTTTCTCAGAAGATAGACGTTTCCAAGTTCGGCGTGCTTTACGCCGGCGCTCAGAAGAACGTTGCCCCCGCAGGCGTGACCATCGTTATCGTGCGCGAGGATTTGCTCGGCAAGCAGCGCGACATCACGCCCACCATGCTCAACTACCAGATAATGGCCGACAACGCTTCTCTTTACAACACTCCTCCCTGCTGGTGCATTTACATCTGCAAGCTCGTTCTCGAATGGCTTAAAGAAATGGGCGGTATCGAGGCCATGGAAAAGGTCAACGTTGAAAAGGCTAAGATACTTTACGACTTCCTGGATCAGTCCGAGATGTTCAAGGGCACCGTTGTTCCCAAGGACCGCTCGCTTATGAACGTGCCTTTCGTTACCGGCGATGAGGAGCTCGACGCCAAGTTCGTCAAGGAGGCCAAGGCCGCCGGCTTTGTTAACATCAAGGGCCACCGCACCGTCGGCGGTATGCGCGCCAGCATTTACAACGCCATGCCGGTTGAGGGCGTAAAGGCGCTCGTTGAGTTCATGAAGAAGTTTGAGGCCGAAAATAAGTGAGAAAAAGCTCCGCTTTTTCCGCCCCGTAAATAATGTCGCTACAGACATAAGAATGGAGAATTAATATGTACAATCTCTTAACCTTAAATAAAATAGCCGCCTGCGGCCTTAACAATTTTGATAAAACAAAATACGCCATAAGCGGCGAGTGCGAAAATCCCGACTGCATAATCCTGCGCAGCTTTTCCATGCACGAGATGGAGCTCCCCCAGAGCCTTAAAGCCGTTGCCCGCGCCGGCGCCGGCGTGAACAACATCCCCATCGACAAGTGCACAGAAAAGGGCATAGTTGTGTTCAACACTCCCGGCGCAAACGCCAACGCCGTTAAAGAGCTGACCATTGCCGGTCTCCTCCTTTCGTCAAGAAAAATCGTCGACGGCATCAACTGGGCCCAGACTCTTAAAGACGAGGGCGAGGCCGTTGGCAAGCTGGTCGAAAAAGGCAAAAGCAACTTTGCCGGCTGCGAGATAAAGGGCAAGACCCTGGCCGTTATCGGCTTGGGCGCCATAGGCGTGCTGGTAGCCAACGCCGCCCATTCTCTGGGTATGAAGGTTGTCGGCTACGACCCCTATGTTTCCGTTAAGTCCGCTCTCAGCCTCAACAGCCATGTCACCATTGCCAAGGAGATAAAGGACGCTCTTGCCGACGCGGACTATATCACTCTGCACCTGCCTCTCCTGCCCGATACCAAGGGCATGATGAACGCCGATATGTTCAAGACCGCCGTCAAGAAAGGCGCCAAGCTCCTGAACTTCTCCCGTGGCGGACTGGTTGACAACGCGGCTCTCAAATCCGCCCTTGAAGTTGGTCTCGTTTCCGTATATGTGACCGACTTCCCCGACGCCGAGGTGCTTGCGATGGAAAACGTTATCGCCATTCCTCATTTGGGAGCCTCCTCCGCCGAGAGCGAGGATAACTGCGCCGTTATGGCCGCGCAGCAGCTCATAGATTATATGGAGAACGGCAATATTGTCAATTCCGTAAACTTCCCCGCCGTGGAGCTTGCCCGCTCTACCGGCGAAAGAATAACCATTATGCACAAAAACATCCCCGAGATGCTGTCCAGATTTACCTCGGCCATTGCCGCCAAGGGCGTCAATATCGAAAACATGGTCGATAAGAGCAAGGGCGACAACGCCTACGCCATCATGGACGTTTCCGGCAGCGCCGACGCGCTTGCCGAGGAGCTTGCCAAGCTTGACGGCGTTATAAGCGTAAGGGTAATAAAGTAAGAGATATAAAAAATCGTGCAGACCTGCGCCGTCACAAGCCTCCGCTTGTTTCGACGGCGTTCTGCACGATTTTTTTGACCGCACATAACGAAAGGAAAACTCAAATGAACGAATTGACTGTACGCAGGGCCGAACATAAGGATATGCCCCGCTTAATCGACCTTTTAAATCAGGTGCTTATGGTTCACCACAAGGGCCGCCCCGACCTTTTTAAGGCCAACTGCCGCAAGTATACCGACCCGGAGCTGGCCGAAATAATAGACGACGACGGCCGCCCGATTTTTGTGGCGGAGAGCGGCGGCACCGTGGCGGGCTACGCCTTTTGCGTGATCATTCAGCACCTTGACGACAATATTTTGACCGACATAAAAACCCTGTACATAGACGATCTCTGCGTTGACGAGACCGTCAGGGGCCGCCATGTGGGTTCCGCTCTTTACGACTATGTGCTGGACTACGCCCGGTCCATAGGCTGCTATAACGTTACGCTCAACGTCTGGGCCTGCAATCCCGGCGCAATGGCCTTTTATGAGAGCCGCGGCCTTACGCCGCAAAAGATAGGCATGGAAAAAATACTGTAAGAAAGGGGCGGTACGGTGGAAAAGCTCAAACTCAACGGCTTTGTAATTCTTAACGCCGCCGTGGTGGCTTTTTTGGCCTGCTCGTTTACGCCGGATTTGCGCGGGCTGCTGCCGTTGCCGTTGTTTATATTCGGCCTTATAGCCGTTAACGTCCTGCCGTTTTTCGTCCGGCGGCTGCCCGGACTAAGGCTTCGCTTCTGCGGCCACGGCGAGCTGTGCCTTAAAACCTTTGCTCTTTCACTGCCAATCTCGTTGGCGGTTCAGCTTTTTGAGCTGCGCAATTTTGCCCGGGACTGGCGGGGCTGGCTCTTGGGAGCGGCGGTTTGTGCGGCGGTGTTGGCTATCGTTTTTTGGAACGGCATCATAGCCGCCTATTGCTCGTCGGTGCAGCTTGGCATAAGGCTGCGGACGGCGGGCCTCATCTGTGGAATGATACCCGTCGCGCACCTTTTTATGCTTGGCGTCATAATTAAGACCCTTTCCGCCGAAACCGAAACCGAGTTCGCAAAGCACCGGCTCAACGAAAGCCGCCGCCAGGAGCGTATCTGCGCCACAAGATATCCCATACTTTTGGTGCACGGCGTGTTTTTTAGGGATTTTCGGTTCCTGAACTATTGGGGCCGCATTCCTGCCGAGCTGGAAAAGAACGGCGCCCGGCTGTTCTACGGCCAGCAGCGTTCGGCGGCCTCGGTTGAGGATTGCGGCGCCGAGCTTGCGGCGCGTATAAAAGAAGTGGCCGGCGACGGCAAGGTAAATATAATCGCTCATTCCAAGGGCGGCCTTGACGCCATATGCGCGGCGGATAAATTCGGCGTGTCGGAGCGGATAGCGTCAATAACCACAATAAACACTCCCCACCGCGGCTGTGAGTTTGCCGACTATCTTTTGAATAAAATACCCGACAGCGTTCTTAAAAAAATAGCTGGCACTTATAATGCCGCTCTTTCGGGCTTGGGGGAGAAAGACCCTGATTTTGAGGCCGCCGTCCGCGACCTGACCGCTTCGGCCAGGGCCGAGGTTGCCCCGGCTTTGGAGGGCGTGTTTTGCCAAAGCGTGGGTTCAAGGCTGGATAGGGCCGTGGGCGGGCGCTTTCCGCTGAATTTTACGTATAATCTTGTAAAGTATTTCGACGGCCCCAACGACGGCCTTGTTTCGGAAAAATCCTTCCCCTGGGGTGAAAAATATACCTGCCTTACCGCCGCCGGCAAACGCGGCATATCCCACGGCGACATGATAGACCTAAACCGCGAGAATATCCCCGGCTTTGACGTGCGGGAATTCTACGTCCGGCTCGTGGCTGGCCTGAAAAACCGGGGACTGTAGAAACACACGGAGACAGCGTTAGTTGTCTCCGTGTTTATTTTTTTATGCGTTATTTATTCTTCCACAAATGCGTCCTTACCCGGGCCGCAGACGGGGCAAACCCAGTCGTCGGGGATATCATCCCAGACTTTGCCGGGAATTAAATATCAGTAATTTTGTAAACAAAATACATGCTATCAGGGGAGCAGTCCTTTTCGTATGTAAAACCTATGTGGTAATAAAAATTTATTGCGGATAAATTGTTTTTATTTACTTCAAGACGAATTTTTTTCATCCCATATCCACTTGACATATCGACACATTTCTTAAAAAGCCCTTTACCATAGCCCATTTTTTGAAATTCGGGTTTTATTGCCAACAGCGTTATATACGCTTCCGCAGTGGTGGTGTCATTTGAGTAAAATGCAATATATCCAATTGTTTCATCGTTTTCTTTTGCAGCGACAACTATACCGCGGTTCCATATCTTGTTTAATAAAGTCTCGACATCATTTCTTTCCATGATTGGTTTCAAAAAAGCATAATCACATTCGCTTATGACCTCCACCATTTTTTGAAATGATTGGATTTTGTACATTTCATACGATTTTGCCATATTTTAATTTCCCCTTTAGTACCAAATGATAATAGCAATTAAATTTTTCCTGCATTTTTATGCTGTATCCTTATCATTTAATATTATACAACTTTATTTTATCATTGTCAATAATAAAATAACATTCTTAATCTATGGTACATTTATAATATGGTGATAAAATATTGTTGAAGGTGATAAAATGTACAGTGAGTCTGAGCTTAATTATCTGATTGGACAAAATGTGCGGTACTACCGTCAACTTTACAACCTTGGAAAAAATCGCAGTGGCCGTATAACCCAGGAGCGCCTTGCAGAAATTGTTGGGGTCTCCACCTCACTGATAGGTAATCTGGAAAGCGAAAGTATAAATCAGGGAATAAGCATTTACACTCTTTGGCGGATAAGTCACGCCCTTGACATACCCATAGGGAATTTATTCCCTGAGTCGTATGAGGCGGAAGGACGGTAAGGGGCGGCCCAATTTTGTAAGATATGATTTCATGTAATTTTCCTCAGTGTACGGCAAAAAATTTTCTACTGGTGGTAATTAAGCACAAAAAATTGGGAACAGGCATGACCTGTTCCCTCAATTTTTTGCTTTTACTCTTCCTCGAACGCGTCCTTACCCAGGCCGCAAACGGGGCAACCCCAATCGTCGGGGATATCCTCAAAGGCGGTGCCGGGGGCGATACCACTGTCGGGGTCGCCAACCTCGGGATCGTAAACATAGCCGCAAGGACATACGTACTTTTTCATAGTATGTTACCTCCAGAATTACTTGAAATAGCGATTGAGCAGGCCCTCAAACCCGCAGCCGTGACGGGCCTCGTCCTTAGCCATCTCGTGAACGGTGTCATGTATAGCGTCGTAGCCCAGCTCCTTAGCCAGCTTGGCAATCTCCAGCTTGCCGGCGGTGGCGCCGTTTTCAGCGTCGCGGCGGAGCTCAAGGTTCTTCTTGGTGGAGGGGGTAACTACCTCGCCCAGCAGCTCCGCAAACTTGGCGGCATGTTCGGCCTCCTCATAGGCGGCCTTTTCATAAAACGCGCCAATCTCGGGATAGCCCTCGCGCACGGCCTGACGGGCCATGGCCAGGTACATGCCGACCTCGCAGCACTCGCCCTCAAAGTTGGCTTTAAGACCGTCGTATACTCTCTGGTCAATTTGATCCTTCGCGCCTACGCCGATAACGTGCTCGCAGGCCCAGCTGAGCTTGCCCTCGGCCATAAGGGTGAACTTGCTGCCGGGAACGCCGCAAACCGGGCACTTCTCGGGAGGATTGTCGCCTTCATGGATATAGCCGCAAACGGGACATACGTATTTCATAATATTCATCCTTTCATAATTTAATTTTAAAATAATTATAACTCAGAAAGCCACTTTTGTCAAGTGTCTTTCTGAGTTATTTTGGAAAAAACGGCCCCCTCCTCGGTCCACATTGAAAGGGTGATTTCTTTGTCCGTCGTGTTGGTAAAGGCCAAATCCTTTTGGCCGAAAACCACCGTCGCGTCGTTGCCGTCGGGAGCGTATGCCACGCCGTGGCTGTGGGGGTGGCGCTCGTCGATTTGGAGCCCGGCGTTGAGCGCGGCCATGTAAAGCGTTGAGCTCACCTGACACACTCCGCCGCCGCAGCCCTGTTCCTTGTGGCCGTTGACTATCACCGGCGCGTCGCCGTAGCCGTTGGCCTCGGTGCGGCGGCCGACCGTGCCGTTAAAGCTGAAGCTGCCGCCCGGCGGGACGGTCGTGCCGTTTATTGCGGCGCAGGCCAGGTCGATGTTGGCAACTCTGCTCTCTCCGTCGTCAAGCAGGGCCGTCGAAGCTTCGCCGAGGACGGTCTCCGCCGGCTGGGGCGGCGGAGAAGGCTCGTCCGGCAAAACCCCGGCGGTGACGGACGAGCCGCGTTCTTCGCGCACCGGCGGAGTTTTGGGCGCACAGCCCGAAATCAAGGCCATAAGTATTAAAAACAAAATTAATCTCAAAACTATCCCCTCCGGTCTCAGTATAACCGGAGGGGGAGCCGTCTATTCAGTTTTCGCCAGTTATCTTCCATTTGCCGCCGGCGCGCCGCAGGGTCAGCCGGGTCTCGGTAGAGGTCACGGAGATATTTTCGTCCATTTTGCCCAAAACAGTGTTGAGCACGTCGCTCAGGTATCCCTCGCTGTTCATGTATTCATACACCATTTCCTGCCCGATATCGGGGTCAAGGGCGAGAAAGTCTTCTCTGCTGTAGCCTTTTTCCGCCACATAGGCCAAAAAATCGCTGGTATCAAAGCCTATATCTTCAACTGTCATGCTTTCGCTCAGGTCCATCTCTTTGAAATCGGGAAGAGACATGGTAACCGTGACGGAGGCCTTGTTCTTGTCGGTCAGCTCAATTTCATTCACCGTATAACTGCTGTGCCTTTTCGTAAGGTCGATAATGCCCTGAAAAAAATCGTCGGCGCTGTCGCCCAAAAGCTCGCCGGTCTCTTCGCCGAGCACCGCCTTGGGGTCCATCCCATCGGCGCTGAGCCCAAGCGGGCCGTTTTCCGAACATTCGGTATAGTAGTCGCTGCTTTCGTCGATACAGGCCAAAGCTCCTTCAAGGTCAAGCGAAAAGGCGCTGCTGAAAAAGCTGCCGACGACCTTTTCAATATCGGCCCGCGCCTGTTTTTCGCCGCCGCAGCCGGTCATTACCAGCGCGGCCGAAATTATGCCCGCCAGCAGCGGCCGAAATCTATTGTGTTTTATCATTGCCAACACCCCGATAGGTATGGATTTTTTACTGGGCCTGCTCGGCCTTGGCGGCCGCCGCGCGGCCTATTTCGCCAAGCTTGTCCTCTATTTCGCCGAAGCGGCCGTTTATTTCCGCCGCTCTTTCGGCGTTTACCTCGGTGTCGTAAAGCTCGTCGCAAAGGCCCGTAAACTCCTTATACAGCTCGTCATATGCGGCTATGTCCTCGGTAGAGGAATAGAGGGTGACGCTGTCCAAATAGCCGTTGTAAAGCTTGGCTATGGCCTCCGCCTTATTTGAAAGAGATTCGGCGGTCACCGGCTGTTCGGGAACAAAGTTGTCGCCGCTGGTATCGTACTGAACCGCCCTGTCTCCCCCTTCGGTTATCTCCATATTCATGTATTCGCTCTCAGGATAGACGCTGGCATAATTACCCTTGCCGCTGCGGAGCACTTCAAGCATATTGAGACATTCCTCCAAAAAGTCCTTCGGCACGGTGATGGTGTGGTCGTCTTCAATTATGTAGTCGCTGAGTATGGGATAGGGAGTACACTCATAGCTGAGCACGCCCATGTCGTCGTAATATGTTACGCAGCCGCAGTTGCTGCAAACTACCGAACCGTTCTTGTCGGCATATTTGCTCTTGACGCCGTTGTTGTAATAGCAGCTCAGACATTCCTCGAAAGCCAGCCGCACTGTTCCGTCGCTGGCTTTGACGGCCATTATGCGGGTGTTAAGGGGCTTTACGCTGAAATATGTGACCTTTTCACTTGACAAAGCGCTCTTGTTTACATTTACGTCTCTAACGGTTTTGTCGATGTTCCTTTCAACGGCCACCGCGCCGAAAATTATTGCGGCCACCGCTATAATGCCTAAAAGAAGCTTAAAAAAGGGAAACCGCTTTTTTTCGTTTGCCTCTTCGTTGATGTTCGTATTTACATCCATGTAAATCACCTCATTTATATTATAGCTTATTTGATAAAAATAATCAACCTTTTTATTAATTATTTTTATTTTTCGTTGACATATTTATCAATTTGATGTAAAATATTTTTAAGAAAACGTACGGAAAGGGGTAAAACGCCGTGACCGATGGAGCAAGAAACATCGCTGTAATCGACCTTGGATCTAACTCGCTGCGCATGTCGGTCAACTCGATAACGCCCGACGGGAAATGGAAAATACTTGCCAAAATGAGAGAAACTGTCCGCCTTGGCGAGGGAATGAAGGACGGATGTCTTAAAACCGACGCGATGGAAAGGGTGGTCTCCGCGCTGGAGCAATACGCTCTTGCCGCGGCGGCGGCGGACTGCGAGGAGATTATCGCTACCGCCACCCAGGCCGTGCGCATTGCCAAAAATCGGGAGCAGTTCCTGGCGGCGGCAAAGGAAAGGGCCGGCATAAGCTTCCATATTCTTTCCGGCGAAGAGGAGGCCCGCTATTCCTTTATGGCGGTAAGAGAGACTCTGCCTATAGACGACGGACTGATTTTTGACACCGGCGGCGGCAGCACCGAAATAATGCTGGTCAGGAACCGCGAACTTCAAAAGTGCGTAAGCACGCCCTGCGGCGCGGTAATGATGACCGATCGGTTCCGCGCCGACCAGGAAGAAATGTATAACGAAATATATTCCATAATTAAGGCCATTCCTTGGATAGAGGAGGCGCGGGGCCTCCCGATTTACGGAGTGGGCGGCAGCGCCCGCACCCTGGGCCAGCTGTGCAAAAAAAGGCAGCTCAGCGCCAACGAACTCAACGGCCTTGAAATAAGCCGCAAGACCGTGGCTATGCTTTATAGGCGCATTTATGATACCGCCCCCGAGGGCCGGGCGGATATAGAGGGGATGGACAAGTCGCGGGCCGATGTGATACTCGCCGGGCTCACCCCGCTGGAAGTCATGATGGACATGCTCGGCAGCCCGAAATTGGTGCTTTGCGCCTACGGCGTGAAGGAAGGCGTATTTTTTGAAAGGAAAAATGAAATAATAAAAGGCAAGCCGAAGCTCAACCTTGTGCTTGTGGAGCCGGAGATACCTCAAAATACCGGCAACATCGCCCGTACCTGCGCGGCGGCGGGGCTGGCCCTGCACCTGGTGCGGCCGCTGGGCTTTGATATCAGCGACAAGGCTCTTAAACGGGCGGGGCTGGACTATTGGGATATGGTTGACGTGCGCTGTTACGACGGGCTGGATGATTTCTTTGAAAAGACTGCCGGCGGCAGATACTTTTATGCCACGACCAAGGGCGGCCGCCCCTATACCGAGGCGGAGTACCGTGAGGGAGATTACATACTCTTCGGCAAGGAGACCCGAGGCTTGCCCGAGGAGCTGCTGAAAAGGGACCCGGCTCGCTGCGTCAGGATACCGATGATGGCCGGGGCGAGGAGCCTTAACCTTGGCAATTCCGCGGCGATAATCGCGTATGAGGCCCTGCGGCAGAATGACTTTTTCGGCCTTAAACAGGCTTCGGAGTATTTGAATAACGAAAAATAAATTTGGAGGAAACTGTAATGACGGAAATAACAAAGGAGCAATTTAAAACAGAGGTGCTTGAAAGCGCCACCCCGGTGCTTGTGGACTTTTTTGCCACCTGGTGCGGCCCCTGCCGTATGCTGGCCCCGACAGTTGAGGATATTGCCGCCGACTATGAGGAGCGGCTAAAAACGGTCAAGGCCGATGTGGACCAGATGCCCGAGATAGCTATGGAATACGGCATTATGAGCATCCCCACGCTCATGGTTTTCAAAAACGGCCAGACGGCGGGGAAAATGGTGGGCGTTTCGGAGTATGACGAGATAGCCGAAATGATAGACGAAGCGCTTGGGCAATGAGGAGTCGAACCCCGCAATGGTTTAAAGCGGCCCTAAAAATTGTGTAACGATTAGCCGGTTTCATTCATAGTATGCTCCATAGGGAGGTTTTACTATGATTTTCTCAGCGATCACGGTTTTGCTCAGTTGTCTGGGCGGGTTGTTCATGGCGGGCCAGCTCCAGGATTCCTGTTTCCCCAAGCCCCTTTCAAAGGACGAGGAGGACAGGTATGTGGAGCTGATGGCTCAGGGCGACAGGGCGGCGAAAAATGTCCTCATCGAGCACAACCTGCGGCTGGTGGCCCATATTGTAAAAAAATACGCTGATTCTTCCACCGGCGACGATTTGATATCTATTGGCACCATTGGCCTTATTAAGGGCGTGAACACCTTTGACCGGGATAAAAACAGCAAGCTTGCCAGCTATATTTCACGCTGTATTGAAAATGAGATACTCATGTATTTCCGCCGGGAAAAGAAGTATGCGGGTCAGGTCTCGCTCCAGGAACCCATCGGCCACGATGACGACGGCAATGAGGTGAGCCTCATGGACGTGCTGCAAGCCGATACCGACGACATTTGCGAGGAAATGGACAAGAATAATATGATAAAAAAAGTGCTGGAAAGGGTGCGTAGTCTCCTAACTCGGCGGGAGCGTGAAATAATCCTGCTCCGTTACGGCCTTGGCGGAGCCGAACCCCTTACCCAGCGTGAAGTTGCGGGCAGGCTCGGCATAAGCCGCTCCTACGTGTCAAGGATCGAGAAGCGCGCCCTTTGCCGGCTGAAAGATCAGGCATAGAGGCCGCCGTACCGTTTGAAACGGGGTATAAGACGTATGAAAAATGTGGAGCTTTACACCGACGGCGCTTGCAGCGGCAACCCCGGCAAGGGCGGTTACGGCGTTATACTGCGCTATAACGGCGCGGAAAAAGAGTTTTGCCGCGGCTATCGCAAGACCACCAACAACCGAATGGAACTGATGGCCGCCATTGCCGGGCTCGAGGCTCTCAAAGAGCCATGCGGGGTTGAGCTTTACAGCGATTCCAAATACCTGGTGGACGCGGTAACTAAGGGCTGGCTCGAAAGCTGGCGCAAAAAGGGCTGGAAAAAGTCGGACGGCAAGCCCGCCCTTAACGTCGACCTGTGGAAACGGCTGCTCGGCCTGATGGAAATACATAAGGTCACCTATATATGGGTGCGCGGCCACGCGGGCAATCCTTTCAATGAGCGCTGTGACCGGCTTGCCGTTGGGGCATACTGCGGCGATGATTTGGACGAGGACGAAAATTATACCGCGTAGGCAATGAGGCGCGGCTATGTGACAAAAAATCACCTCGGGGCATAGTATGTGCTCAGAGGTGATTTTTTTGGAGTGTGTGAAATTTTATACCGTCCGCCGGGGCGATACCCTGTTCATTATCGCAGGTAACAACGGAACTACGGTCGAACGGCTGCTTGAACTGAACCCGGATATAGAGCCGGACAATTTGCAGATAGGGCAGAGGATTTGCCTTTCGGCTTCGGAGGGCGCCCCCGCGCCGGTTAGGCCTGCCTGCCCCATAGGCTCGGTGCCGTACACCATACAGGCCGGCGACACCTTTGCCCGCATAGCGCAGCGCTTCGGCACGACGGTGGAAGCTATTAAAAATCTCAATCCCGCCGCCGATCCTTTCAATCTACAGGTGGGCGACAGACTGTGCATCGCACAGCCCATAGGAAATATGCCGCCCTGCTCCGAAGAAAACTACTACGTAATAAGGCGGGGCGATACGATAGGGAGCATCGCCGCCGCCTTTGGAGTGAGCCGGAGAGAGCTTTTGACCGTTAACCCCTCCGTTGTACCGGAAAACCTGCAAATAGGGCAGGTGATCTGTATCCCTCTGGCTCCCTCGCCGGTGGAAATTGTTATAAACAGAGGCGCAAAACGGCTGACCGTTTACCGTCAAGGGAGAGTATTCCGCGAATATGTCGTTGCTGTGGGCAAGGAGGAAACGCCCACCCCCACGGGTGTTTTCACCGTGATAAACAAGCAGGTCAACCCCGGGGGACCTTATGGCACCCGTTGGCTGGGGCTGAGCCGCCGAGGCTACGGAATTCATGGAACAAATGATCCGTCCTCTATCGGGAATAACGCTTCCAACGGCTGCGTGCGCATGTTTAACGAGGATGTGGAAGCCCTGTTCGACATTGTGCCGGTGGGCACGGTCGTGAGGATATTGCCGTAGAGTAAAAACTCTATCTGCCGGCCGCCCGGAGTATATTTGCCTGGTGGCCGCTGTCAACGGCGCCGTTGTTGTGGCGGGTGGAGCCGTAAAAGTGTATATCGAAGTGTCCGCTGGCCTCGTTGCCCTTTACGTAATCATAGTTTATGCCCGGGCCGTAGTCGTCGCTGCGCCAGTCGGTCCACGCTCCGCCCGGCGCCCACTCGTTGCCGGCGTGGAACATACCGGCGGCGCTGGCGGCGATTCTTCTTCCGTTACAGGTGATTATGACCGCTCGCTTGCCCCAGTTGAAGCTGCCGCCCCATATCTCTTTCAGCTTTGCGGTGTCGGCGGCGGTCAGCGTTTCGCAGTCCGCGTGGTTGGAGCCTATCGTCCGCTTGGCGGAAAAGCTTTTGCCGGTGGCAAGGTCGGTTACCGTGAATACCGCCCCTATGGGTACCACGTACTGGGCTTCGGTCCACCAGTCCAGAAGCTCGCCGTAGCCCTCGGGGGCATATTTTACAGGCACGTTATGGACAGGCACCCTCAGCGCCGTACCGTCTTTGACGCGGCTGTTTTCGTTCAGACCGTTTTCTCTGAGCAGTTCGTCAAAAGGGATACCGAAATCTATGGCTATGTTCCACAGTGTGTCGCCGGGCTTGACGGTATAGGTCGTATATGTAACGTAGGGACCCTCTCCCTGCTGGGGCGTTTGTGGGGCCGGAGTTTCGGGCTGTGTCGCCTGACCCCCGGAGGGTATTATAACGGCGTCGCCAATGTTTAGCACCGAGTTTTCATTCGCTCCGTTAGCGGCCAGCAGCAATTCGAGCGAAACCCCGTACCAACGGGATATGAGCCAGTAGGTGTCGCCTTTCGAAGCTATATGTATCTTGGCCGACGAGGGTATTATGACCTGGTCGCCTATGTTCAGCACCGAGCTCTCGCTTGCGCCGTTGACCCTCAATAATTCATCTGTCGACACTCCGTACTTCTGGGCTATGAGCCAGTATGTATCTCCCTTTACCGCCGTATGTAACCTTATTTCGTCCGGCAGGGTGACCTTGTCGCCCACGTCCAAGGCCGAACTTTCGTCGGCTCCGTTCAGCCTGAGCAGCTTGTCAAAATCCACTCCGTACTTTTGGGCTATAAGCCAGTATGACTCACCCTTTTTTACAGTGTGGGTGGCCGCCAGCGCGGGCTGTGCCGTCATTGCCAACGCGGCAAAAGCCGAAATCAACCTTTTGTACTTCAAATAAATTCTCCTTTCAAATTTTGGCTCCGGCAGCTTGGCCGGTAATAATAGTTTAACATAAAAGTTCCCGTTT
>CANRHW010000005.1 GCA_947630525.1 uncultured Clostridia bacterium
CCACAACGGCCACTATTGCCACCGGCCCGCTGAGGGAATCTATCGACTGGCGGCCGGTAATCAAGTCGCCCAACGCGCCGACGACGGCCTTTATCACAAAGCCCGTGTCATAAACGGCATATCGCATGGAGGTCAGCAGCCCGGGCTTAATTACCGCGCTGAAATTCAGCATAAGCTTTTTGCCGTTATTAACGGTGTAAAGCGGGGCGTCAAGGGTGAGCTTTTCGCCGCCCCGGCGCACTACGACCTCGACCCTGTCCTTGGCTTCGAGCTCCGGCTCAACCAGCTTCATGGATAAATCTTGAAAGGTGTGCACCCTTGTTCCGTCGATCCGCAGCAATTCATCACCGGGCTTAAAAACGCTTACATTTTCATATCCCTCCGCCAATGAGTTAACCACAAGCGGATATACGGCGGAATTCATGTTCACTGCCACGAACATTATCAGACCGAGGATTACGTTGAGCGTGGCCCCCGCCGCAAGCACGATAAATTTTTTCCATGGCCGAAGAGATTTGAAGGAACGGCTTTTGTCCGCCGCAGGCTCATCTTGGCCCTCTTCGGGATCCTCGCCGTACATCTGCACATAACCGCCGATAGGCAGCAGACGCAGGCTGTAAACCGTTTCGCGGGGCTTCACCGAAAACAGCTTCGGCCCCATGCCGATAGAAAACTCCTTGACTAATACGCCAAAGCTCTTTGCGACCAGCATGTGTCCAAGCTCGTGTATGCAGACCATGGCCCCCAGGGCCAAAATCGTTATGACAATAGAAAAAACCAAATCCACACTTCCTATTACTTATTAAGACTTGCCCGCACTACCTCCCGGGCCTCGGCGTCCGCCGCCTTTATATCCTCGACCGTGGGCTCCATGACCGGGCGGTGGGCTTCCATTGCCCGCTGTATCAGCTCGGTTATCTCCAAAAACCCGCATCCGTCCCGAAGGAAAGCCGCTACGGCCTCCTCGTTTGCGCCGTTGAGCACGGCGGGCATGGTGCCGCCGGTTTTGGCGGCCTTTTTGGCCAAATTAACCGCCGGGAAAGTGTCATGGTCAATATCGTAAAAAGTCAACCGTCCGATTTTTACCAAATCCAACGGTTCGGAAACCGGCCCCCTCCTAAGGGGATAGGTCAGGGCGTAGGCTATAGGCAGCCGCATATCCGGCACGCCAAGCTGGCCGATAACGCTGCCGTCGGTGAACTCCACCATGGAATGTATCACGCTTTCCCGATGCACCACCGGGGTTATGCTGTCCACGTCCAGCCCGAACAGATGCCTGGCCTCGATTATCTCCAGCCCCTTGTTCACAAGAGTGGCGCTGTCCACAGTGATTTTTGCTCCCATGGTCCAGTTGGGGTGTTTAAGCGCGTCAAACCGGGTCTTGCCCGCCAACTCATGACGGCTCATACCGAAAAACGGACCGCCGGAGGCGGTTATTATTATGCGTTTAAGAAACTTCCTCTGATTTGAAATAGACTGGAAAATGGCGCTGTGTTCACTGTCCACGGGCACGATGTTCACCCCCCGCTTTTCGGCAAGGGGCATCACGATATCGCCGGCGGTGACAAGGGTCTCCTTATTTGCAAGGGCAATATCCTTGCCCGCCTCGATGGCGGCAATGGTTGCGTCAAGGCCGGCAATGCCGACGATGGCGGTGACCACCATATCAGCTCCGGGCATAGCGGCGCACTCCACCACTCCGTCGGGGCCGCTGAACACCCGCGTGCCGGTGTCGGCCACACGCACCCTGAGCTCCGCGGCCTTTTCGGGCAGATTAACACTGACGGCCCTGGGCCGGTACTTACGTATTTGCCGCTCCAAAAGGTCTATGTTGGAATGCGCGGTCATTGCAAGCACCCTGATGTCGCCTTCCTTATCGACCACGTCCAGCGTTTGGGTGCCGATAGAGCCGGTAGAGCCCAGAATTACTATGTTTTTCATCAGTTCACCCCTAAAACGGTAAATATCGGCAGCAGCCGGACAAAGTGATAAACCAGCGGCGCCACGAACAGTACGCTGTCGAACCTATCCATTATGCCGCCGTGGCCCGGCATTATGTTGCCGTAATCCTTTATATTATACTCGCGCTTTATTGCCGACATACTAAGATCGCCCAACTGAGATATAACTCCGCAGGCGAGGCCAAGGGCCGTGAGCGCCGCATAATTGGGCGAAAAAGATGTGAACCTGCCCACAATAAAGCCGTATATGACCATCGAAAGGGCGGTGCCCACAATGCCGCCTATGCTGCCCTCCACCGTCTTTTTGGGGCTGATAACCGGGGCGAGCTTGTGCTTGCCGCAGGCGTGGCCGGTAAAGTATGCAAAGGTGTCGGTGAGCCAGGCCCCTACAAAAATGGCAAAGGTATTCCACATCCCGGCCGGGCCCCCTTGTCTAATCCAGACTACATGGGAGAAGAATAAGCTGATAAGTATTGTCACCGTAAAAAACTTCGCCAGGTCTTCAAAGGTATATGCCGAATGGCGCACCACAAGCACGGCAAAAAGTATGGCCATATATATGCATATTGCCATGTAGACCTTCTGCTGGTCTCCGGCGAGCACGCCGAAAAGTATGAACACGGGCACAAAGGCGCCCAAAAGCATAAGCGCGTATTTGCTGCCCAGACCCACCGCCCGGTACATCTCCCACAGAGCTATCTCAATTACCAGCAGCACAGCCGCGGTGAGCACAAGAGCGTCGCTGAAAATTATGATAAGGAACAGTATCGCCCCAATTATGCCGCTGATAAGTCTTTCTTTCAACATCACTTTACCTCCTGTAACTACGCTGCAAAGCAGCAAGAACAACGGGAAATCGCGTTATTCGCCCGCCTACCAACTCCTCGCCAACATATCTATTTGTTTCTCCCGCCAAAACGGCGATCTCGATTTTGATAGTCTATAATAGCGCGGAGCAGGTCGTTTTTGGAAAAATCCGGCCATAACACGTCGTCAAACCAAAGCTCGGCATAAGCGCTCTGCCACATAAGGAAGTTGCTTAGCCGGCGCTCCCCGCTTGGCCTTATCATCAAATCGACGTCGGGCAAGCCGGCGGTGTCGAGCATATCCGAGATGAACTCCTCGCTGATATCGCCGGGGTCAAGTTCCCCGGCGGCGGCTTTTTCCGCCACGGCCCGCGTCATGCGGGTTATCTCGTCACGGCTGCCGTAATTCAGCGCAATATTAAGCAGGAGGCCGCTGTTTTCTTTAGTGGCCTCCTCCATGTGCTTCTGCTTTTGCTGAAAACTCTCGGAAAAAGCGCTCCTATCGCCGATAAAGCGTATCCTGGCATTGCGCCCGGCCAGCTTTGTAAGGCCATTGTCCAAATAGTCCTCAAGCAGAACCATAAGGGCCTCGACCTCTTCTTTGTCCCTTTTCCAGTTTTCGGTGGAAAAGGCGTAAAAGGTCACGGCGTGCAATCCTATATCTCCCGCAAATTCCGATATTATCTCAAAAGTTTTAGCCCCCATGCCGTGGCCGCTTTTACGCGGCAGACCGTGGCGTTTAGCCCAGCGGCCGTTGCCGTCCATAATTATGCCCACGTGCTTGGGTAGGTTTTCAAAGTCCACCTCAGCTTTAAGCCTTTTCGCCCTGAAAACATCAAAAAAACCCATAGCTGAACCCTCTTTTATTTAGATTTCGGTGATCTCCTTTGTCTTTTTCTCCAGCATCTTATCTATTTCCTTGATTTTGGCGTCGGTAAGATCCTGTACGTCCTTTTCTATATTTTTAAGGTCGTCTTCTGTTATTTCGCTCTTTTTCTTTTGAGCTTTAAAATCCTCAATGGCGTCACGGCGTATGCCGCGAACCGCCACTTTGGCCTCCTCGGCCTTTTTGGAAGCCACCTTGGTAAGCTCCTTACGCCTATCCTCGGTCAACTGAGGGAACGACAACCGTATCAGCCTGCCGTCATTCTGAGGCGTTATGCCAAGCTCGGAAGCGAGGATGGCCTTTTCGATAGCTTTGAGCAGCGAGCCGTCCCAGGGCTGGATGGTAAGCGTTCTGGGGTCGGGCGTGGCAATGGTGCCCACCTGCTGAATGGGGGTGGCCGTGCCGTAATAATCGACGGTTATTCTGTCAAGCACGGTGGGATTTGCCCGGCCAACGCGGATCGAGCCGAACTCGCCAAGCAGATGATTGAGAACTTTATCCATTTTTTCAGTAATCTCGGGATACTTTGCCATTTCAATCTTCCTTTCCTTTTTTATATACAAGTTTAATATACAAGCGTGCCTATATTTTCACCCATAATGACCCGGCGGATATTATCCGGCTGCGCCAAGCCAAAGACTCTGATGGGCATTTTGTTATCCATGCAGAGGGATGTTGCGGTGGTGTCCATAACGCCCAGCCCCCTGTTGAGCACGTCAATATAGCTTATGCTGTCTATGCGCTTTGCTTTGGGATTTTTCGCGGGATCGCTGTCATAAACCCCATCTACCTTTTTGGCCAGGAGGATTATCTCGGCGTCTATCTCCGCCGCGCGGAGAGCGGCCGTAGTGTCCGTAGAGAAGAACGGATTGCCGGTGCCGCAGCCGAATATGACTACGCGGCCTTTTTCAAGATGGCTCACGGCCCGGCCGCGGATATATGGTTCGGCTATCTGGCGCATTTCAATAGCGGTCTGTACGCGGGTAGGTATGCCATGGCGTTCAAAAGCGTCGCACAGGGCAAGGGCATTGATGACAGTGGCCAGCATACCCATGTGATCGGCCCGGGTGCGTTCCATTTTTTCGCCGGTCCTGCCGCGCCAGAAGTTGCCCCCGCCTACCACAACGGCTATCTCCACGCCCATGTCGGAGCATATCTTGATGGTCTCGGCAATGCTGTCAAGGGTAGCTTCGTCCAGGCCGAAGCCCTTTTCGCCGGCAAGAGCCTCCCCGCTCACCTTAATGAGCACTCTCTTATACTTAGGCAGCATAATCTTTTCATCCTTTCAGGTTTATATTTATCCTTACAGAAATATCCTTATTATTCCATATATTCCACAAATCTTTCCTGATTCCTTTTTTGTTTTATATTATTTTTACAAAATATTCAGTTTTCTATGAGCGCAGAAAGCGCGCCTCGCACGCTCCGCCGCCAAGACGGACAGAGAGCCCAAGTTGTCCCTTGCCCCGGACATAGGCCACGAGCCTTCCATGGCGGGTCATGCGGGACAGAGAAGTGTAGCTTGTACAGTCGGCAATGTCGCCGTTTTCAAGGCCCAGAAGCTCAAGGCCCTCCACTTCGGCTGTTATCATCTTGTCCTCCGCGGCGTGGTTGCCGTCCTTGTCCACAAGAGTCAGCTCGATCCGCGTAACGTCGTCATCCTCATATCTCTTGACGGCAAGCTCTATTTTTTCGGCCGGCCCGGCGGTTCTGAGCCTCGCTTCGGCCCCGCCGCAGCGGACCATGAGTTCGCCCGGCGCGAATTTAAGCCTAAATACCGCCCCGCCCATGTCGGGGTCGATCTCGGACTTTTCCACACTTTTGCCGTTCAGGAAGAGTTCCGCCGCGCCGGTCTGATTGGTCGAGACCATGACCTCCACTTCCATGCCCTCGGGCCAATTCCACTGCATTTCAAAGGGGCGCCAACGTCTGCGGCGGCGGTCAAGGCCGTCGCCCTCGGGCTCATAAGCCCTTGCGGCCAGAACGGCAAAGGGTTCATCCTGCCAAAGGGCCTTGCGCTGCCAGTAACGCAGCTTTTCAAAGCCGGCCATGTCAAGCAGGCCCGCTCCGCTGGCCCTGACCGGCCAGCCGTGGGCCTCGCCCATATAGTCTATGCCCGTCCACAGGAATTGGCCGCAGATATAATCGTTGTCCGCAACCGCCTTCCACGCCCCGGGGAAATGACTGTTTTCACTGCCAAAGATGACCCGGCCCTTATAGCGCTCATGGTCCTTTTCGTACAAATGCTCCTTGTAGTTATATCCCACTATATCCAAAGCGTCGGCATAGCCGGTCTGGTTCGAGAGTTCCGGGAAGGCCAGCGCCGCCGTCACCGGGCGGGTATCGTCCTCTTCTTTTACCCAGCGCACGAGCTTTTCGGCTATCTTCGCCAGGCGGGACGCGTCGGGCCTGTTTTTATCGTAGACCCGCTCCTGCGCGGGCTTGTTAGCGTCGTTGTTGCCCATGACCTCGTCGAACAGCGGATGAACGTAGGGGTCGTTAGGATAATCCACCTCGTTACCTATGCTCCACATAACGACCGAGGGATGGTTGCGGTCCCGGCGAACCATCATTTTTATGTCCTTTTCTCCCCACTCATGAAAATCCTCGTAATAACCGAAAAGCTTGGGCGGATAAACGTTGTGGCCCTGCCACCACTTGTTTTTGGGGCCCTCCCACTCGTCAAAGGCCTCGTCCATAACGAGGAAGCCCATTTCGTCACAGAGATCCAGCAGGGCTGGGTCAGGCGGATTGTGGCTGGTGCGCACGGCGTTGCAGCCGCAGCCCTTTAGAGTTTCAAGGCGGTTCCTCCAAACCGACTTGGGCACGGCCGCGCCAAGGCAGCCGGCGTCGTGATGCAGGCACACGCCCTTGAATTTTACGTTTTTGCCGTTGAGGAAAAAGCCCCTGTCCGCATCGAAGCTGAAATACCTTATGCCAAATTTAGTCAAAACCTCATCGGTGAGCACTCCGTCTTTATAAACCCGTGTGTCAAGGGTGTACAGCGCCGGGCTTTCCGGGCTCCAGAGCTCGGGCCTTTCGACCTCGATACGTTCGCCCCCGTCAGCGGCGATAGCGCCCTCCGGCGTCAGCACGGTGTTTTTTACTTCAAGGCCGGGCATGGTCGTTTCGGTCTCCGCCAAAACGACGGCCTTTTCCGCGCTCACCTCGGGCGTGGTTATTTTTATCCCGCCGGGGACTGCCGCCGCCGCGCCGGTAATCGTCAGGTACACCGGCCTGACTATGCCGCTGCCCGTGTACCAGCGGCTGTCCGCCAAATCACGGTGACTGACCTTTACGGAAACAACGTTTTCTCCCTCGCGGACGAACTCGGTTATATCATGGGTAAAAGTGGCGTAGCCAAAGGGCCGCTTGCCCAGATAATTGGAATTTATCCACACCTGAGAATTGTTATACACACCCTCAAAGGTTATGTAAACTTTTTTATTTTCCAGCCCGCACAGTTCAAACCTACGCCGGTACCAGCCCGTTCCGCCGCAGACATAACCAGTGCCGCTGCTGTTATCCTTTGAAAAAGGATTTCTGACCGCCCAATCGTGAGGCACTGTCACCCGCTGCCAGCCGCTGTCGTCAAGGCCGGCGTAGTGACCGAGGGGCGCGTCGCCCTGGAAAAATCTCCAGTCCTCTTTTAAATATTCGGTTTGTCTCAACATGACCATTCTCCATTCCGCCGCCCCGCTGACGGAGCGCAAAGGCAAATAAAGGCAATTCTGCTATTCGTTTATTATTATACCAAATCCCGATAGATTTGTCAATGATTATTGTCGGATATTTGGAAATTGACCAAACAGCGGGGGAAGAGTGTTTTTTCACGAAAATTATTTTTTTGCTTGATTTTTGTTGCTATTTGTGCTATAATAACTTAAAAATGATATAAAAAGTGTGTATTGGCGGTGATTTTATGGAAAATATGCCAAAGCTATGGGAAGACCTTATCAATTCGGAGGGCGGGCTGCCCATAGTGGTACATTCGCTGCAAAGGATAATGGACGGGCGTTATCAGGTAGAATCAAACAGCGTCCATGACGAATTTGAACTTATCTACGTCCAGCACGCTTCGCGGGCCCATTTTGACATCAACGGTAAAATAGTACCTATCCACAACCATGACCTGCTGCTTATAAAGCCCCATATCCCTCACAAGCTGGATATGGACAGCGGCAATCCATGCCAGTTTTGGATATTGAAGTTCTGCTTTGTAAAAAAGCACGAAAGCAAGATATCCACCGTAAGTCTGGACGAATTTTTGAGCTTTATTTCCGACACGGACTCGGTGGGGTATTTTTCCCTGTCAAGTATCTATCGCAGCAACATAGTGAACATCATGCAGCAAATAATGCAGGAGACGAAGGAGCCCGACGAGGCCAGCGAATTTTTGGAAAGTCTGCTTATTATGGAGCTGTTCGTATGGCTCAGCCGCAGCCTTAAAGCCCAGTGGGAAAGCTCTCTTTCTTCCAAAGGCGACAAGCTCCATGAGCTTTTGGAGGCCGCGAAAAATTACATACTGGAAAACTATTATACCGATATTTCGCTTGATGATATTTCAAATTATGTATATATATCCACAAGTCATTTTGCCCGGGCCTTTAAAAAACATTACGGTATAAGTCCAATACAGTATCTTTTAAGCGTCCGGATCCAAAAGGCCAAGACACTTTTGGAGGAGACCAACAAAAAAATTGGCGATATCGCCATAGACGTGGGCTTCAGCGCCCAGCAGCGGTTCAACGACATTTTCCGCAAACAGATGGGCATGTCGCCCAGCGAGTACCGCCAGCAGTATAAAGAGAGCATAACGAATATCCCGTCATGAGGGGGCTGTAAAAAAATGGCGTAAATCGGCTTCGCCGTTTTGCGGAAGTTCCGCAAAACGGCGAAGTTGTATGTAGCTTACATTTTTCAGCTCCAATACTTTCTGTCCAGGCTCCGATAACCCACGGCCTCGGTTATGTCCATGGCCTCGATTTTTTCCCGTCCGGCCAGATCGGCCACCGTTCGGGCCACTTTGAGTATGCGTGAATAAGCGCGGGCGGACAGGCCCATCACATCGAACACATTTTTCAGAAGCTCGCTTTCCTCACGGCCAAGCACGCAAAATTTTTCAATATGACCGGCATTCATCTGAGCGTTGCAGGTTATGCCCTCGTCTTTAAAGCGCCGCTGCTGCACTTTGCGGGCGGCGTTTACTCGTTCCCTTATAGCGGCCGAGTTTTCGCCCTTTTCCGCCATGAGGTCGCTGTATTTCAGGGCCGGGGCTTCGAGCTGTATATCTATGCGGTCCAGCATGGGCCCGCTGACCCTGCTCAAATATCGCCGCACATCCCGCTCATTACAGCGGCACCGGCCGGTGCCGTCGCCGTAATAGCCGCAGCGGCATGGGTTCATGGCAGCCACCAGCATGACGTTGCAGGGATATGTACAGGTGGCCGCCGCCCTGGTAACGGTGACGGTTTTATCCTCCAAGGGCTGGCGCATGGCCTCCAGTACGTCCTTGCTATACTCCGGGAACTCGTCCAAAAACAGCACCCCGTTGTGGGCCAGCGACAGCTCGCCGGGCCGGGCTTTCGCCCCGCCGCCGACTATGCTGACCGCGCTTGCACTGTGGTGCGGCGAACGGAAGGGCCGGGCGGATATCATGGAGGCTCCGTCCCTCAGCTCCCCCGCCGCGGAATATATGCGCGTAACCTCCAGGGCTTCCTCCAAGGTCATATCCGGCAATATCGTGGGAATACGCCGGGCTATCATGGATTTGCCGCTGCCGGGGCTGCCGATAAGGAGCACGTTGTGCCCTCCCGCCGTGGCCACCTCAACGCCCCTGCGCAGGGCCAGTTGGCCGCGCACTTGATCGAAGTCCACGTCAAAGCTCCGATTTTGCTCGAACATTTCCATGGCGCTGCACTGAGTCCTTTGCAGCGGACTGTAACCTGAAATATGCAGCACCACCTCGGCCAGGCTTATGGCGCCGTAAACCTCGATGCCGTCCACCAGCGAAGCTTCGCCAAGGTTCTCTTTCGGCACGATAACGGACTTAAAGCCGTTTGCCCTGGCGCAGAGCACGCCGGACAGAACTCCGTCCACGCCTCGCAGCTCGCCGGACAGGCCAAGCTCGCCCATCATAACGCAGCCGCCAAAATCGCCCTTAAGCTGCTCGGTGGCCGCCAGGACTGACACCGCTATGGGCAAATCGTACTGGCTGCCCTCTTTTTTCAGGTCAGCCGGGGCGAGATTGATGACCAGCCTGCGGGGCGGGAAGTCAAAGCCGCTGTTGAAAATGGCCGAACGCACCCGTTCTCTCGATTCCCTCACGGAAGCGTCAGGCAAGCCCACGATATCCAACTGAGGCATACCGCCGGACGCGTCGGTCTCTATGGTTACCAGGTTGCCGTCAAGGCCGCTCAAAGCGGCGCAGTAGGTTTTGACTATCATCTCTTTCCCTCCACGAATGTTTTTCCGGACGTGCCGGGAGCGTACCCGTCTTATTAAGATGAAGCGTGATTTAACGTATCGCAAAATTACCTTTATATCGTCCGGCGGAAAATAATTTTATTTTTGTCTTGACAAGTGCGGTATATTTATAGTATAATAAATTTGTTGCCGGTGTAGCTCAGTTGGTAGAGCAGCTCATTCGTAATGAGCAGGTCGCAGGTTCGAGTCCCGTCACCGGCTCCACCTCGGAACAAGCTTAGCTTGTTCCGATTTTCTTTTTAATTGGGTTCGCGGCCCGCGCCGCACAGAACTTTTCGCCGTTATCAAACAGTCGCCCGGACAAACCGAGCGGCTGTTTTAACCTCTAAAAAATCTTCACTCTGTCCTCCGGCGGAACGTACATGCCGTCGCCCTCGGTTATGCCGTAGGTCACATAGAACTCCTCAAAATTGCTGAGTATGGCGTTCACCCGGACGCTGTTGGGAGAATGCATGTCGCAGCGTATCAAATATCTGGCGTATTCCGGAGTGCAGGCCGAAGCCCAGCTTTCAGCATAGGCCCGGAACAGCTTATCCATATCGAGGTTTTTTTCTTTGGCAACTTCAATAACGCATTCCATGGCAAGTATGTCGGCAATATTTTCGTCAAGGGTGAGTGCGCCGTCAACGGCGTCGCCCCAGCGGTTTTTGTATCCGCCGAAATAGGCCGCGACTTTTTCGGTAGCCGCGTCGTAGCGTTCGCGGTCAGCCGTGCTGAACAGCGGAATGTAACTGCCATCCGCCCGGTAATTGCTGCCGGTGCTGTCAAAGGCGTGCGACAGCTCGTGGGCGATAGCGTCGCCTATGCCGGCAAGGTTTTCTTCATAAGAGGCCTCGGGGTCGTATATGGGAGCGTAAAGATAGCCGGCCATCACCTGTATCTTATTAGTATAGACGCCATAGCAGGCGTTTACGACATAGCTCGGCATGTCGGTGTCGACCAATGTCACGGCCGACAGCCAGCCGCCGCTGACGGCCCTGAGAAAGTTTATCCCATTTTCCAAAAGGGAGCCGCCGTCGTCCAGCGGATATTGGTACGACAGCTTTTCTCCGTCGCTGCCGCGGCCGTCGTTATAGCCGCAGATATCCGCTTCTATACTGTCCAGCTTTTCCGAAACGTTTTGCACGGCTTGCGGAGAAAGGCTCGTGCTTGACGACAGAATCTTCTTAAAGGCGGCGGTGATGTCTTCGGTCATTGTTTTGAGATATTCCGCGTCGTAAACGGTGTGATTTTTTACAAAATCCTCCTCGTATGCCGGCGAGAAAATGGACGCGGTAAGCTCCGCGGCGGATTCTTCAACGCCGAGGGGTGCAAAACCAAAGCCCAAAACGTCCGCCGTGAACTTTTCCTCGGCCCTGAGTACGGAAGCCGGCATAAACTCGGAAAGCTGAATTATCAGATTGAGCTTGGCCATTGTTTTGAGCGACTCCAAATCCATGCTATTCATGAGCTCGACGGCCTTGTCCATCTTTTTTCGGTCAGAAACAATATAGTCGTACCGGCCTGTCATTTCTCTGCCGTCAAGGGCGAAAAGCATGGTGGTGACCGGGTTGCTCAGTTCCCCGGCATACATGCCGCTGAGCTCCTTCCAGTCAAAGACATACTGCTCGCCGGTCTCCTCCGGGTCATAGGCGTAGTATTCCGCCATACTCATACCCGCCAGCGACACGTCCCGCTGAAATGCGGAAATTTCGGCCAAAACTCCGGCCGGGGCGCTTATCCCGGCCAGGGACAGGAGCTCCGCGGCATAAGCCTCGTAAGCGGCCCGCACGCCTTCGGGATTGTCGGCCCAATAGCTGCGGTCAATACCGCTGTCCAGAGCGTCGATATACACCCCGTTCACAGGAACGGGATAATTCATATATAGTCGGCAGGGTACGTTCAGCTCAAAAAGCACGGGCACGGAAAGCTCGCTGTAAATGTTCCCGGCAGCCGTGCCCAGGCTGCGCACACCGGTGCTCGCGTCAATCATATTTATATATTTGGCCAAAACGGCGCCGATGTTATCCTGTGGTTGTTCCCCCTTGGCCATTTTATAAAATCTCGCCGCCATAGCCTCGACCTCGCGCAGCCCTTCGCCGCTCTCGTACTTAGCCAGCAGCTCTTCGCTGCGCCGCACAAGATAAGACGATATTTCATCCTCTCTGTCTAATACGGCGGATATCATAGGCCGTTCGCGGTTCACCTGGGCGGAGGTCAGATAGCCGCGGTTCACGGCGGCATAGAAATCGTCCTTGATGCTGACATTGTCGGGAAAAGCCGTCCGCAAACGGTCGGTAAGCAGGCCCAGCTGTTCGGCGCTGACCCTGTCATAGGAGCCAAGCTGGCCACCGCCATATCCGTTGACAATGCCGGCCATGTAAAGCCGTTCGATCTCCGCCGCCGCCCAGTCGGGCACGTCGACAAATTCAGCCGCCGGGCGAACCTCGTCAAGGCCGGGCAGGCAGCGGCCAAGGATCAGCATGGCTTCCAAACGGGTGAGTTCCTCATTGGGGAGGAGCCGCCCGCCGGAGCCAAGTATTATTCCGTTGGCTGCCGCCAGCTCCATGTCGCGGCGATATTCCTCCGGCACGTCCGCGCTGTCGGCAAAAGCTGACAGGCCGCCCGGGCCGGCAGGGAGGCTCCCCTCGCCCACCGCCGTCACGAAGCAATGGACGGCAAAAGCCCTTGTGACTCCGTCCTCCGCCATGACGGGCAGTCCGGCGGCGATGAGCGCCGCTGCCAGCAGCAGGCAAAGGTATATCCTTAACTTTTTCATATGGTCCTCCATTCTGCCAAAACCGGCGCTTTACCGTTTTTTGCCAAGCAGTTCTTTTCGCACATATTCAAAGGTGACGTCCTCGCCCTTGTCCTTAAGCATGGTCAAAAGCTCCATAAGCAGCCTGTGCGTTTCGGGGTGGATAATGCCTCTCTCCTTGGAGCGCGTGTAATATTCATATGGCGAAGCGTCGGTGTAGTCCTGTTTTTTGTAAATGCGGCTGGCCGCGATGCGGTCACAGAGCATTTCCGCCACGTAAACCGGCGGCATTTCAATTGGCACCACCTTTTTTTCCGGCCCCTGAGCGTAGTCGGTCCAGTATTCGATGTGGTGCTTGTTGCGGCCCTTGTGATGGAGCCAGGCCGAGCTGTAGCCCTTGTCCCGCCGCTCGGCGTTGTTGGGGCTCTGGTCGCCCTGATAGTATTTTACGCCGGGCCAGAACTCCGCGGGGGAATATTTGGACAGGTCGTGCAAAAGGCCCCGCCGGTACAGCCCCAGCTTAAAGCAGTATTTCATTACCAGCAGCTTGTGCCGGGTTATCGTGGTAAGATGGCCCCAAAACGAACCCATAAGCTCATGCCTCCCGAACGGTGATAATATCAGTTTATAACTTCCATATTTTCGTCATATATGGCCGCCCGGTGATATTCGCAGTCCCCGCTGTCATAACCGGGTATATATTTGTTCATGGCCCGAACAACCACGTCGGGCTTGAGGTTTTTGTCGCTGCCCGCGCTGAGCAGCATTTCCATTCTCCCGTCTGTCAGCCGTATTTCCTTTATGTCAGGCCGAATGTCGGCGTCCTTTATGCCGCTTTTGGTCTTTTTGTCGATGACGGTGTGTTCCATTTGCAAAAACGCGTCCACGCTACCCGGCATATGCTCGGGGGTCACGTAATAAAGGGCATAGCGCAGTTTTTTCATACGGCTTTTGCCCCTGTGGACGGAAAGTATTTTTATCCCGCCGGGCATGACGGCGTTGAGCCTATCGCGTATCTCCGCTTCGGCCGGTGCGCCGGTAAGGCGAAGCTCCAACAGTTCGCACTCGCTGGTATAACCCACCGACAACGGCAGGGCGAACCCCAGCAGCGGATGGGGATTGAAGCCCTCGGAAAAAGCCACCGGCAGCCCCGCCCGGCGCATGGCCCGGTTATAGGTCCGCACAAAATCCAAATGCGATATATATTTTGCGGCTCCTGTTTTTTCATATATCAAATAATAGTCGTACAAAATTCTTTCGTCAGCCATTTTCCTTTAGCTCCTTGATTTTGTTAAGGCTGCTTTCCTCCTTGTAGACGCTGCACCTCCCGCCGGCGCACAGGTCAGCCGCGCCGCAGGCCGAGCATTGCAGCCGGCAGTGCGGCGTAGTCACCGCAGCCTTTGCGCGTTCGTTTTCCCTCATCATAAAGTCCTTTGTAACGCCAATGTCCACAAAGTCCCAGGGGAAAAGCTCGTCATAGCTCCTTTCGCGGGTGTAGAAGTCCGGCTCGATACCGCAGTCGGCAAAGGCCCGCCGCCATCTGTCCATGTCAAAGCATTCGCTCCAGCCGTCCAATTTGCAGCCCAGCTCAAAGGCCCTTACCAGCACTCGGTTCAGTTTGCGGTCGCCTCTGGCGAAAATGCCCTCCAACACACTTATATCGCTCTGATGATAGCTGTACTTTATGTGACGGTTGCGTATCTCGGCTTTGAGCAGCTTCTGTTTGCGGCTCAGGGTCTCCATATCGTTCTGCCCGGCCCACTGGAAAGGAGTAAAGGGCTTGGGCACAAAACCGGCCACGCTGATATTTACCGAGGGGGCGCGGCGCTTGTTGGTCTTGTCGGAGGCGTAGTAGAGCTCCACGACCTTTTCGGCCAGCCGGGCGATACCGGCCACGTCCTCGTCGGTCTCGTAGGGCAGGCCTATCATGAAGTAAAGCTTCACCGTCTGCCAGCCGCCGTCAAAGGCCAGTCCCACGCTGCGCATAAGGTCCTCCTCGCTGACGTTTTTGTTGATAACGTCCCTCATGCGCTGACTCCCGGCCTCGGGGGCGAAGGTCAGGCCGCTTTTGCGAACCTTTTGCACCCGCTCCATAAGGCTAAGACCAAAGTTGTCCACCCTGAGCGAGGGCAGAGAAAGGCCCACCTTTTCCTTTTCGGTCAGGGCCAGCAGCTTGTCAGCCAGCTCCTCGAACCGAGTGTAATCGCTGGTGGAAAGGCTCGACAGGCTTATTTCCTCATAGCCGGTGGAGGCCAGCAGCTTTTCGGCGTCGGAAGTAAGGCGGCCGGGGCTTTTTTCCCGGACCGGGCGGTATATCATGCCCGCCTGGCAGAAACGGCAGCCCCTTATGCAGCCCCGGAACACCTCCAGGCTGGCACGGTCGTGGACTATATCCATAAACGGAACGATAAATTTGTCAGGATATACTATTTCATCCAAATTTTCAATTATCCTTTTCCTCACTCGTGGTTTGGCCTCGGGGCAGTTGGGGACCATGGATTTAAGCGTGCCGTCGGCGTTATACTCCACGTCGTAAAGGCAGGGCACGTAAATGCCCTCGATTTTGGCAATTTTTTTAAGATAATCGATGCGCTTGCCGCCCTCGGCCTTCCATTCGTTATAGGCGTCCATCAGCTCGCCGATAACCTCCTCGCCCTCGCCCATGGTGAAAAAGTCGAAAATCTCCGCCAGAGGCTCGGGATTGTAGGCGCAGGGGCCGCCGGCGTTGACAAACGGAGCGTCCTCGCCCCGATCCCTGCTGAGGAGGGGTATGCCCGCCAAGTCCAGAATATTCAGTACGTTGGTATAGCTCATTTCATATTGTAAGGTCACGCCCACAAAGTCAAACTCGTTTACGGGCGTCCTTGTCTCAATGGAAAACAGGGGGATATTTTCCCGCCGCAGCTCCTCCTCCATATCCACCCACGGGGCAAAGACCCGCTCACAATAAGTGTCGGGCCGCTGGTTAAGGCAATGGTAGAGTATCTTCATGCCCAGATGGCTCATGCCCACCTCATAAGTGTCGGGGAACACAAAGGCATAGCGTATGCTCACGCCGCCGGGGTCCTTGACGACGCTGTTCAGTTCGCCGCCGCTGTAGCGGGTGGGCTTTTGAACGCGCTTTAGTATTTTGTCTATATTGACAGTGCTCATAGCATTTATCCTTTCGGGTTTGATACAGGGATGGTCTGTAAGACCGATTGAAACGTTCGAACTTTTTCGACACGCGCTATGGCTATATTATACAGTATTTATAAAATTTTTTCAATACAAATCTCGTAAAAAATCTGCCGTCCTGCGAATTTTTATGAGCCGGGCCGAAGCCAGGTATCGAAAGTGCAGGTAAAGTATCACGGCCACGCCCACGGGTACGGCGTTATAGAGCAAACAGAGCTCGGCGGCGCAGAGCAGAGTTATCCCGCCCAGGACGCAGGCCCGCCGCTCCCCTATCGCCACGGCGGCGACCCTGCCGCCGTCAAGCGGGAGCACCGGCAGCATATTAAAGGCGAACACCCACAGCGTCTGCGGATAAAGCAGAGGAATAAGCATAAGGCTCACCGCCGGGCCCGCCAGATATACCAGCGCCGCCGACGGGCCGGTGAGCTCACCCACATAGAGAGAACAGCCCAGGGGCGTTAGAGTAAGCACCTGATTTTTCCGCCCCAGCATACGCGCGGCCAAACTGTGGCCAAGCTCGTGGAGCGCCACCGCCGCCAACAGCCTGGCAAAATCTTTGTACCAAATAAAAAAGGCGATTATAAATATCGCCGTCGGATGTATTTTTATTTTCACCTTGGCAGCACGCACCTTGCCAAATCGGCCAGATCTCCCGCCAGGCGGCTGTAATCAACAGGATAAAACAGCTTTTCCAAAGCCACGTCAAGGGCGGCGGGCCAAAGCCGGTCAACTATGTAGCAAACCAGGAACAAACAGGCGCATATTGCCGTCCTGTACAAAAAGCCCGTTATATATTTTCGGACCTCAGGCAAAGCTTCCAACTCCTTACAAAAACCTTACAATTTCATTTATATTCAAAATCGGGCTTGAAAATGCCGAAAAGCTGTGGTAAGATATGTATAGCACAGGGGAGGTCTGATATGTTCAAAAACCGCGAACTACTGAAAAACTATATACGCCTTGTTATCCCGCTGACCCTGCAAAACCTTATCACCAGCAGCGTAAATTTGCTGGACAACCTGATGATAGGCCGTTTGAGCGAGGTGGAGCTGGCCGGCGTGGCAATGGCGAACAAGGTATTTTTTGTGTATAATCTTATGGTCTTTGGCATTTGCAGCGGAGCCACGGTGTTTTTCTCTCAGTTTTGGGGCAAGCAGGACCGGCGCGGCATACGCTCGGTCATGACCGTGGGGCTTTGTCTAAGCCTGGGCTTCGGCTTGATTTTTACCATTGGGGCGGGGCTGTTTTCAAGGCAGCTTATGGGTATTTTAGTGGGCAGGAGCGTGGAGGTTATCCCGTCGGGTACGGCCTACCTTAAAATATCCGTGCTGGGTTATGTGCTTTTCGGCCTCAACATTATCATGGGTACGGGCCTCAAAGCCATAGAGCGGCCAAGGGCGCCGCTTTTTGGCAGCTTAGTGTCGCTGTCCGTCAACGCCGTGCTCAATTACATACTCATCTTCGGCAAGCTGGGGCTGCCGGCTCTTGGCGTGAGGGGCGCGGCCATCGCCACCGTCACCGCCCGCCTGATGGAGCTCATAGTGGTCTTGGCCGGCATAAGCCGGTACAAGAGCCTGTTTTTCGCCCCGCTCAGGGAAGCCTTTAAGCTGCCGGCGGGCTTCCTCGGCGGTTACTTCCGCACAAGTCTGCCGGTGTTTTTTAACGAATCGCTTTGGGGCGTCGGGGTCACCATATACAGCACGGTCATCGTGCGGCTGGGCAGCGGCCCTGCGGCGGCGCACAGCATAGTAGGCACCGTGGAAAATATGCTTTTTGCCCTTGTTTTCGGAACAGCTACGGCGGCCGGGGTCATAGTGGGCAAGGAGATAGGCTCCGGCAATCGCGGCGGCGCACTGGAAAAGGCGCATTTCTTTCAAAAAATGGCGGCGGCGCAGGGCTTGGCTACGGGCATAATACTGTTCGCCCTGTCGGGCCCGATAACGCTGCTGTTTAACATGACTCCCGAAACCAGGGAAATATGCACGGTAATGCTGCGCATCTGCGCCTGCGCAATGTTCCTTAAAGCTTTCTCCACCTCGGCCATAGTCGGGACCATGCGCAGCGGCGGCGACACGGTGTTCTGTATGCTCTGCGACGTAGGGGGCGTGTGGTTCATCGGCGTGCCGCTGGTCATTGTTACCGGCCTTGTAATGCGCCTGCCGGCGCCGACCGTGCTGGCGGCCAGTTATGTAGAGGAGCTTTTCAAGTGCTTCGCCGTCATTATCCGACAGCGCAGGGACGGCTGGCTTAAGGACCTGGTCAACTGAAGTCAAAAGATAAAAGGAGGGCTTCCCCTTGTTCAAATTCATTAAAAGACTTATACTCTGCGCTCTGCTGCTTGCGGTGGCCGCGGCGGCGGCGATAGCGCTGCTGGGCTACGGCGAATACAAAAATATAACGGATCAGCGCAGCCTCACCTCGGTACTGGCCGAAGTGAGGGCCAAGGAACACTTCACCGCCTATGACGACCTGCCCGGCACCTATGTCAAGGCCGTGGTCGCCGTAGAGGACAAGCGTTTTTACAAGCACAGAGGCGTGGATGTCATAGGCATCGCCCGCGCGGTGTATGTGGACCTCCGCGACAAGGAGTTAAACGAGGGCGGCAGCACTATCACTCAGCAGCTTGCAAAAAATCTTTATGACATAAACAATCGCAGCATAATAAAAAAAGTGGCGGAGGCCTTTATCGCCATAGAGCTGGAAAAGGTCTGCGACAAGAGCGAAATTCTTGAACTCTATGCTAACAGCATTTACTTCGGAGACGGCTATTACTGCATATACGACGCGGCAAAGGGGTATTTCGGCGTGGAACCGGCCGCCATGGACGAGTATCAGTGTACCATGCTGGCGGGTATACCTAACGCCCCGTCGGTATATTCTCCAACGAAAAACCTGGAGCTGGCCGAGCAGCGGCGACAGGTAGTGCTGCGGCGCATGGAGGAATGAAATACCGCACAAAGCCGCTTCTCGGCTTTGTGCGGTATTTGTCATCTCGGCAACATCTTTTCTTTGAGGAACTATTCCGCGAAAGCATACCTGCCAACAAACAGCGTCTCTCCGCTGAGGTTATCCCTTATAACATAGGTAAAGGGGCGGTCAAGGCGCATTTCCACAGGCACGGGGTCCTGGCGCAGGCTGGCGCCGGCCATCATTACTGCGGTCACGGCGGCGGCCTCGGTTCCCTCCTCGTCAACATTGATATAGGTCTTGTGACGGACGGTATCTATCTTAAAGTCCCCGGCCGGGTCAAACATGGGCCCGAACTGGGCTCCGTCGCCGAAAGCCCGGCTTAGGCCGAGGGCCTTTAGAGCGTCGTTGAGGGTCATTTCAAACTCCGTCTTAAACCTGGGCATGGACAGGGCCACATAGGTTCGGCTCATCTCCGCCTTATCCAAAAGCGCCTGCGGATTTTGGTCGCCGCCCAAAATCACGTACATGCTCACGTCGATGTCGTCATACACGGTTCTGTCCGTGAGACGGCCTCTCTCGTCAACCTGAGTTTCGGAATTGAGATAGGGCAGCTCGACAATTTGGGTCTGACCATCGGAATAATAATTCATATAGTCGGTTCTGTGCATCATATCCACCTGGCTGACCTTGCCGTTCCGGTCGGTGAAGTCCTCCTTTTTCGTGGCGTGCTCGCTGAACTCGTCCTCCCAATGGGCTTTAAAGTAAACGGCGTTTACCAGCGCGGCGGCAAAGCCGCTGTCGCTGATAATAGCGGGTATCTTTTCGCGGGTTTTGTCACTGACCCATTTGTTTACCGTGGCGACGGCATTTTGGTTGTTTACCTCGGCGGCCTCGGCGCCGTAAAATTCTTTGGCGGCGCTTTTATATGCCGAGCCGAA
>CANRHW010000006.1 GCA_947630525.1 uncultured Clostridia bacterium
GAAATATCATAATACTGGTCGTATTCCAGCCCAAAGCCGTAAGTTCCGGAGGCGGTCAACACCGGATTTTCAAACTCAATTCCGCAAAAATTAACCTTGGTATTCATGCTCTGCCTCCTCAGTCAAAAACTACTTCGTCCGCGTCGAACACCGGCCCCTGCAAGCAGACCTGACGGTTGCCGGTGGTGGTTTTGCACACGCAGACGAGACAGGCTCCGATGCCGCAGCCCATCCTCTCCTCCATGGAGAGCTGGGCCTTTTTGCCGTACCTTTCGGCCAGGGATTTTACGGCTTTCAGCATGGGTCGGGGGCCGCAGGCGTAAATTATATCGCACTCGTCTATACGTTCCTCGGCCATGGTTATGGCGAAGCCGTGATATCCGTAGCTGCCGTCGTCGGTGGCGATATGGAGGTTGCCGGCCATAGAGAACTCGTTTTCCATGACCACCATATCTTTGTTCCTGAAGCCGAGAAAAATCTCGGGTTTATTCAAAGTCTTACAAAGCTTGTATAGGGGGAATGTGCCGATGCCGCCGCCGATGACAAAAGCCCGCTTGCCGGGCTCGACGGTAAAGCCGTTGCCCAGCGGCCCCATGAGGGTGAGCACGTCCCCCTCCTGTCTTTGCGCAAGCCATTTCGTACCGTCGCCCTTTACCTCAAAAATTATGCGGGTGTTCTCCATAAAGCTGTCGCAGATGCTTATGGGGCGGCGCAGAATGTTGACGCCGTTTTCTATGGCGATATGGACAAACTGCCCGGGCTTAGCCTCTTGGGCAAGGCGGCGGTTTTTGAGAATAAATTCTATCTGGTTCGGCGCAACCTCGCGCTTTAAGATTATTTCACATTTAAGGTCTTCTTTCATTGTGTCAGCTCCTTTGTTTTGTCAATGAAAAATCCTACTTTCCAATCGCGCCAAGTATGTCGTCTCTCATGCGTATGGCCTCGGCGCGGGCCGCTTCGGCAAACTGCTCGGGCCTCCAGTCGCCTTTTTTGTAGGCGCACATTATGCCGCGGCTGGAATTGACAATGGCTCCAAGGCGGTTTTTGTCAAAGGCCAGGGCCACATCCTGAGCCTTGCCGCCCTGGGCGCCGTAGCCCGGCACCAGGAAAAAGGTGTTGGGCATTTTGGCCCGCAGCTCTTTGAGCTGTTCGGGATAGGTGGCGCCGACTACCGCGCCCACCTTGCCGTAGCCGTGGGCCCCCACGCTGGGCTCGCCCAACGCGCGGACAAGGGCCGCCGTCTTTTCGTAAATGCGCCCGCCGTCAACAGCGAGGTCTTGCAGCTCCCCGCTGGAGGGATTTGAGGTCTTTACAAGGACAAAGAGAGTCTTGTCGTTCTCCTCCGCATCCTTGACAAAGGGCTTAAGTCCGTCGGTGCCAAGGTAGGGATTTACCGTAAGGCTGTCCGGGCAAAAGGCCCGGTACTCTTGGCCGCCGATAACCGTCTTTCCGATATAAGCGCGGCTGTAAGCCTCGGCAGTTGCGCCGATGTCACCCCGCTTTACGTCGAGAATGACGTACATTCCCTTGCTTTTGGCATATTCCATTGTCCTTTGCAGGCACATAAGGCCCTGAATGCCGTACATTTCATAGTAGGCGGACTGGGGTTTCACCGCCGGCACTATGTCGCACAGGCTGTCGATGAGGGCGCTGTTGAACCTGAACAGGGCCTCCGCCGCACCCGCAAAGGGGTCGGCGGCCTTTTTGAGACATTCGTCAACAATATATTCCGGCACATAGTCCAGCTTTGGGTCAAGGCCGACCACGGTGGGGTTATAGTCCTTGGCAATTATAGCTTCGATAAGTTTATCCATTATTTCACCACTCCGTCAAGTATAGTATTATAAACCTTTCCATACAATTCCATTCCGTCATAGGGGCAGTTTTTGCTTTTGCTCTGGAATTTTGAAACGTCAACGGTGTATTTTTCGTCCGGGTCAAAAATCGTCAGATCCGCGGCGCGGCCCACCTTTATTTCACCGGCCTCAATGCCCAGTATCTTTGCCGGGCCGGCGCTCATCTTGTATATCAGGTCGCCCAAGGTCACATGGCCGGGCTTGACGAGCTTGGTAATGCCCAGGGCCAAACTGGTTTCAAGGCCGATAATGCCGTTCATTGCCAGCTCGAACTCCAGACGCTTTTCGTCTATATGGTGAGGGGCGTGATCGGTAACTATGGCGTCCACGGTGCCGTCCTTTATGGCCTCGATTATTGCGTCAACATCCTCCTGCGTGCGCAGCGGCGGGTTCATCTTTGCGTTGGTGTCAAAATCGCCCACGGCTTCTTCGGTAAGGCTGAAATAGTGAGGGCAGGTCACCATCACGCCGCGGCGCTTGCCCTGACGGACCAGTTCGGCGCTGCCGCGCGTACTGATGTGGGCAATGTGTACCGGCAGGCCCTCGTGCTCGGCAATGATGATATCCCGGCTGACCATTACTTCCTCCACCGCCGGAGAGATGCCCCTAAGACCCAGCGAAGTCGCGGTGAACCCCTCGTTCATCACTCCACCGTCCATGAGGCTCATTTCCTCGCAGTGGCTTATGACCGGCAGGCCGAACATGGACGCGTACTTTATGGCCCGCTGCATTACGCCGCCGCTTTTGACGGGCTTACCGTCGTCGGAGACCGCCACGGCCCCGGCCGAGCGCAGTTCGCCCATTTCGGTGAGCTCCTCGCCCTTCATGCCCTTTGTGATGGCGGCGATGGGATAGACCTTGCACATGCCGACCTCCCTTGCCCGGTCGATAATATACTTCACAACGGCCTTGTTGTCGGCAACCGGCGCGGTGTTGGGCATACAGGCCACGGCGGTAAAGCCGCCTTTCTGCGCGGCGCGGGTGCCGCTTTCGATATCCTCCTTATACTCATAGCCCGGGTCGCGGAGATGTACGTGCATATCTATAAGCCCCGGTGAAACATACTTGCCCGCCGCGTCGTATATTTCCGCTCCGTCGGCGGAAATGTTCCCGGCGATCTCGGCTATCCTGCCGTCCTTAATCAAAATATCCATTACGCCGTCAAGGCCGTTGGCCTTGTCGATAAGATGTCCGTTTTTAATTATCAGCATTTCTCTTCCCCCTTGTCAGTAGATCGAGCACCGCCATCCTCACCGAAACTCCGTTGGTGACCTGCTCGTCGATAAAGGACTGGTCGCAGTCGATGACGGCGGAATTGAGCTCCACGCCCCGATTGACCGGGCCGGGATGCATTACCAGGGCTCCGGGCGCGGCCAGCGCCAGCCGCCGCTCGTTAAGGCCGAACATGGAGCTGTACTCCCTGACCGTTGGAAACAGGGCGGACTTCTGCCGTTCGAGCTGGATGCGGAGGTTGATTATCACATCCGCTCCCTCCACGGCCTTGTCAATGTTATTGTATGTTTTTACGCCGAAGCGCTCAATATCCTTTGGCATGAGGGTCGCCGGCCCGGCAAGGCAGACCTGGGCGCCCATCTTTTTAAGAAGATAAAGGTTGCTGCGGGCGACCCGGCTGTGGAGCACATCGCCGATTATGGCCGCCTTAAGGCCCTTAAAGCCGCCCTTGTGCTCCTTTATGGTCAGGGCGTCAAGCAAGGCCTGGGTGGGGTGCTCGTTCATTCCGTCGCCGGCGTTTATTACGCTGGCCCGGACGTTTTTTGCCAAAAATGCCGCCGCACCGCTGCACTGATGGCGCATTATGATAACGTCGGTGCCCATGCGGTCAATGGTGTGCCCCGTATCCAGCAGGCTTTCGCCCTTTTGCACACTGCTGCCGGCGGCGGTTATATTGGCCGACGACGAGGACATATATTTGCTGGCCAGCTCGAAACTGAGCCTTGTGCGGGTGCTGTTTTCATAAAACAGGGTGACGACGCTGAGGCCTTTAAGTGTGTCCAGCTTTTTATTGTCCGACAGCACCACCTTTTTCATCTCGCCCGCCAGTTCAAGGATCTCGCCAATCTCTTCGGGGGTCAGTTGTTTTATTCCTAAAAGGTCCTTGCCAAGCATATGCTTCCTCCTTTGTTATATTATTCAATCAATTATACCATTTTAGCCCTGTAAAGTCAACAGGAACTTTCCGTATTCCCTTTTATTTCGGATAAAAATGACCTCTCCGTTCCAGCCCGCCAGAGCGTCCAGCAGCTTTGGCCGGTTTTTGCGGCGGTAGCCGATGACGTAACGCAAAAACTCCATATCGAGCCTTTCCGGGCAGCCCTCGCCCATGTCGGCCCTGGTGCGGCCAAGGTTTGTCAGTATCCTTTTCAGCACCCGGAAAACGCAGACCGCCGTTGGGTAGTCCAGCATTATTACCGTGTCCGCATGGGTCAGGCGCATTTTCAAGGTGCGGCCGTAGTCGCCGTCCATTATCCACTTTTCGGTTTCCATGGCCTCGGCCAGCGCGGCGTCGAACTCCTCCCTCGAAGCCTCCACCCAGCCGGGCCGCCAAAACAGCTTGTCAAGATGCACTATGGGCAGACCCAGCCTTTCGGCCATGCGCAGCGACAGGGTGGATTTTCCGCTGCCGGGGCTGCCGATGATAAGTATGCGGTTCATATTTCCATCATTATTGCCAATAAAAACAATTCTCTTAACATATCCTTAAAATCCCAGCGGCTCGGCCACGAGAATGACCTTTATCCTGTTTTTTTGACGCTGAGGGCCGCTGATGAGGTAATTGCAGCATATTCTGCCCTCACTGGCGCAGCCGTCGGTCATGTCACCGTCCACGCCCATGCAGACTCCTGTCTCACGGCAGTAGGTTTCGCAGGAAAGGCGCTTTGCGTTAGGCGGAGCCGCCTGCTCCTTTACGCGGACTATGGCCTCGTCAAGATTCCGGACTATTTTGTTGCAGCCAACTATCATTATAACGCTTTCGGGGCCGTAGGCGATGCAGGAAATGCGGTTGCTGTTGCCGTCCACATTGTAAAGCTCGCCGTTCTCGGTGACGGCGTTGGACGAGGTCAGATAAACGTCGCAGCCGTAAGCGTCGATATAGGCCCGGCGCTTGTCCTCATACCTGCTCCTGTCAATAAAGTTGTATTCGGGGCTTCGCATCAGCTCCGCCACGCCGCACTCCGCAAGGGTCTCGCTGCCCCCGCAGGACAGGCTGGCCCCGGCTTTGAGCATGGATCGCACAAGGGGGACGACTTCCTCCTTTGTCTTAACGATATGAGTTTCCATACGGTTTCTCTCCAACGCTTTCGCGGTGCGCTCCAGCCGCTGCATTACGGTCTCTTCCACAAACTTGTTCATAAGGTCAGCCTCCCAATTCATAATTTTTCAGTTTAATTATACCACTTTGGGCAGAATTTTTCAATACATAAGACAAAAAAAGCGACCTGTTTTTGGCCGAAAGTTTCAGTTTTAAAAAAGAGGCTGTAAAAATGTCGCACTATGTAATCTGGGAGCACGGGGGCTGTCCAAAAAAATCGCGTAGAACAAACGAAAATCAGCTCGCGCAGGCGAAGCCGAGCAAGCCCTCCCGACGGCGTACATAGGTACGCCGAGGGTGATTTTCGTTCGTAGTTCAAGGGCATAAAATTAGAAAATTCGCTCGTAGTGGCGAATTTTCTACATTAATACATTATTTAATTGATTGATTATAAAGAACTCAAATTTGCCTTAAATAAAGACTTCAGGCCCTTGAACGGTCTGCGCCATTTTTTTACAGCCCCTTGGTACTTTATTTTATTTTCGGTTTCGATACAAGAGCCGCAATAATGGCAAAGACTATAACTGCCGCAATGCCCGCGGCCGTGGCCGACAAGCCGCCGGTTAAAACGCCGATAAACCCGTCCTTTTCAACGGCCTTTATGACCCCTTGATAAAGAGCGTGGCCGAAGCCCAACAGCGGCACCGTTGCTCCCGCTCCGGCAAATTTCTCCAGTGGCTTGTATACGCCGATCAAAGACAGGAATACCCCCAACACCACGTAGCCGGTGAGGAGTCGGGCCGGTGTGAGCCGGGTTTTATCAATGACCACCTGACCGATAACGCATATGATACCGCCCACGATGAAAGCCTTAATGTAATCCATAAACACTCTCCTTTGCTTTTAGGTTAGTATTTACGAACACGGTATTATTATACGTAAAAATGACAATAAATCGCCGCGCGGGAACTGTCAGATATTGGGTATCTGCCAGTTAATGGGAGGGCGAAGGATACTGATGAGCGATTCGTTGGCCCTTACAAAATGGCCGCAGCCGAAAAAGCCCCGGCTGGCGGAAAGAGGACTGGGGTGCGGGGCCTCGAACACAAAGTGACGGTTCGCGTCGATAAGCTCCCTTTTTTTGCGGGCGTTGTTGCCCCAAAGGAGGAAAACCACCGGTTCTTCCCTTTTGTTGAGGGCGGAAATAACGCTGTCGGTAAATATCTCCCAGCCCTTGCCCTTATGAGAATCCGCCTGGCCCCTGCGCACGGTGAGGACCGCATTGAGCAGCAATACTCCCTGCCTGGCCCATGGCATAAGAAAGCCGTTGTTGGGTATGTAGCAGCCCATACTGTCACGCAGCTCCTTATACATATTTTGCAGCGAGGGCGGCACCGGCGTGCCGGGCTTAACGGAAAAGGCCATGCCATGAGCCTGACCGGGCTCATGATATGGGTCCTGACCGATTATGACGACCCTCGTGTCGGCATAGCCCGTCACTTTAAGGGCCGAATACATATCATACATATTGGGATAGACCTCATAACGGGAATACTCATCCTTTAAAAATTCCCGCAGGCGGAGATAATATTCCTTTTGAAACTCACCGCCGATAATATCGTCCCAGTCGTTGCCCAGATTGACCACCGCAATACCCCCTCATACAAACTTTTCCATAACCTTGTTTTCAAACTTTACTCCATGGCGCTCGGTCCGCTCAATACCGCAGACCGAATAGCCGTTTTTAAGATAAAACGCCGTTCCCGTTCTGCTGGCCGAAAGGAACACCCGCCTAATGCCGCGCTTTTTTGCCCACTCCTCGGCCCGCCGGAGCAGGGCCGTGGCCACGCCCCGGCGCACATAGTCCGGGTGGGTAAAGAGGCGGTTTATGTAGCCGTCCCGCTCTATGCAGATAAAGCCGATAATTTTACCGTCTTCCTCGGCGACCCAGGTAAAATGCAGCATCAGCGAGCGGCTGAACCTGCCCTCGTCCATTTTTTGAGGGGCCCAAGCCTCCAGCTCCTCCGGGCTGTAGTCACCGGCGGCAAGCATATGGACCGAGAGGCGGAGCAGGGCGGACAGCTTTTTCCCTTCGCCGGGGTACATTCTCCGTATTTTCATTATCTACACCAGCCTGACACCTAATACTGATCTTCAACCAAAAGCGGCGACGGTATGATATAAGAGCGCCCACATACATGGTATGTATGTGGGCTCAGAGCGCTGACAAAGGTCAGCGCTTTTCAAAGGGGAACCCGCACGGTTCCCCTTTGAGGAACCTCTCCGCATCGGGCGCTTACGCTTACGACATATCATTTTTATTGGAATAAAAATGATATGTCTACCCCGATTAAAGTATAACATCCCGGGTACACGCCCCGGGATGTTATGTTTTCTACCGAAAGGGGTTCCCTTTCGAGCTATCCCCATTGCTCACGGGGGTTGTCATCAGCCTGCACCCATATACATGATATATATGTGGGCTAATTGTCTTATTTAAACTTTCTTTTTCTCGCCGCTTCGGACTTCTTCTTACGCCTTACGCTGGGCTTTTCGTAATGTTCTCTTTTGCGAACTTCGGAAATCACGCCCGCCTTAGCACAAGAACGCTTAAATCTTCTCAGGGCACTATCTAAAGATTCGTTCTCCTTAACTCTTACCTCGGACATCTCTAACCCTCCCCTCGCAGCTCCTAAAGAAATAGTTACCGCATATAGTGACATAATAATTATACCATAAAAATGAAATATGTCAATAGTTTTTGTAAAAAATATTTTTTACTTATTTGCGCCGGCGAAAAAGGCGCGGCCCCATCATGCTTTCATCATGAATTAGCATTATTAAATTCAACTTTATATTCTTTATCGGAATTTAAGTTTTCCACCATAGAACGGATGATTTTTTTCGCGTTCTCCATTGCGCTGTCGAACAGGCCGTTTTTGGCGGCGTTATCCTCGGCGGACTTTTTAAGTTCCTCTATGCTCAAATTCATATCCTCAAACTTAAGGGAATTAAAAGGACTGTTTTTCTCGTCATAGACCACCAGACTGTCATTGTCGACCTCGGAGCTGAGAATTACGGCTTCGGGCATAGTGACATATACCACGCCCGCGGCCTCGTCGACCTTGGCGGCTACCTTGGTAAAATCCACGCCGGCCTTTATTTTTCCGTCATAGCTGTAAATTATTTTGCTCTCGGTAAATGGGATTTTGATGCCGATTAGTTCCTTGGGGGGCTTATCGAGGGTCTGAGCCATAGTATATCCGTATTCCGCAGTGGCCAGCTCCCCTATTTCGTTTATGGAGCCGCTCAGAGAAGTGGAAATCGTCTGCACGGCGCCGTCATTCCCCGGCAAAAAGTTATATGCCAGCACAACGACCGCGGCGGCGACCAGAATTACGCCCAAAATTCTTAAAACTTTTTTCATATGTACCATCCTTTCATCTATTCCGCAGACCCAAGCTTTTCATACCTTTCGGCCACGGACATCATGAACCGCCGGGCGTTTTCCATATCGGTGCCGTCGGGACGGCCCTTATTCAGCCCGCCAACCAGTTTGAAAATTGCAAACTCGTCATGGCCCAGACAGCCAAAAGTTCCCAGCACCGCCCGGCTTTTGCAGCGGAGCAGTTCGGCCAGCGCGCGGTTATTTTTGTCAAAGCCCGCGGTGCCGCTGGTAGAAAACACAAAGGAAGCCACTCTGCGGTCAATATGTTTTTCCGCAAAGTCCATTATTTTTTTAGAGTGTTTGCCAAAATATATGCCGCTGCCCAAGCCAATCACATCAAAGCCGCTCAGGTCCGCCTGTTCGGCTTCTTCGGGCGAAACGACCTCGGCCGACGCGGCCTCGGCCATTGCCAGGGCTATTTTATCGGTGTTGCCCTTGTGTGTGGAATCAACAACAATTAGCGTCTTCATTTTATCATCTCCGTCCGGCTCGGCAATCAGCCCGGAGGCCAGGCCAGAGAGCGGCCGCCAAGCATATGGAAATGGAGGTGCCCCACGGTCTGGCCGCCGTCGCTGCCGCAGTTATTCACAATGCGGTAACCGTTCTCGGCAATGCCCTCCTGGGCGGCTATCTCCTTAGCGGCCAGAAATACGTCGGCCACAACGGCGGCGTTATCCGCCGTCAGCTCGTTGGCGGAGGAGATGTGCTCCTTGGGCACGATGAGCACGTGCACCGGCGCCTCGGGATTTATGTCACGGAAAGCGTATACTTTGTCGTTTTCGTATACTTTGGCGGAAGGTATCTCCCCCGCGATTATCTTGCAAAACAGGCAGTCCACTTTTTCCACTCCTTTTTAATTTTTTTATTTCAGTCCAAGCTGCTTTTCAACTATCTCATCGACTATGGCCAAGGCGTTGTCTATCTTATCGGCGTCCCTGCCGCCGCCCTGGGCCATATCGGGCTTGCCGCCGCCGCTGCCGCCGGCGACCGCGGTTATTTCTTTGATAATTTTGCCCGCGTGCACGCCCTTGTCCACAGCCTCTTTAGTGGCCATGGCCACAAAGGTTATCTTGCCGTCGTTGTTAGTGGCGAGCACAACCGCGCAGCAGGAATTGCGCTCCTTGGCGGCGTCGCCTATCTTCTTGAGCTCGTCCACGGACACGCCGTCGCTTTGTCCTACGAACAGCGCTACGTCGCCTATCTGGCGTGCGCCGGCCATAAGGTTGTTTGCCTTGGCGTTAGCCACCTGAGCGGCCACGGCTTCGGCGGCCCGGCGGGCCATCTTAATATCCTCGGTTAGGCTTTCAGCCTTATGAACAAGTTCCGTCTCCGAGGTTTTGAGCACGGAGCACAGGCTGTCCACGAGGCCGTCCCTCTCGTCTATATATTTCAGCACTCCGCCGCCGGTTATGGCCTCGATGCGGCGAACGCCCGCGGCAACGCCGCCCTCGGAGAGTATCTTGAACAGTCCAGCCTGAGCGGTGTTTTTAAGATGAGTGCCTCCGCAAAACTCCACGCTGTAATCGCCAACCGAAACTACTCTGACTATATCGCCGTATTTTTCGCCGAAGAGCGCTATCGCGCCCAGCTTTTTGGCTTCGTCTATGGGCAGTTCCTGAACGTTTACGTCGATGGCGTCAAGAATTTTTTCGTTAACTATCTGTTCGACGGTCTTGATCTGCTCCGGCGTCATTGCCTCGAAGTGAGAAAAGTCAAAGCGGAGCTTATCGGCGGACACAAGGGAGCCGGCCTGAGCCACATGAGTGCCCAGAACGTCACGCAGGGCCTTGTCCAAAAGATGTGTGGCCGTGTGGTTGCGGCAAATCGCGGCGCGGTTTCTCGCATCGACCTGAAGCGTAACATCGTCCCCAAGGCTGAAAGTTCCGCGCTTGACGGCGACCTCGTGCAGATACAGTCCGTCGCCGGTCTTGGTTGTGTTTAACACCTCGGCGGCGGCATTATCGGTAAATATTATGCCTATATCGCCGACCTGGCCGCCCATTTCCGCGTAGAAAGGAGTTTTTTCGGTGACAATAACGCCATTTTCACCGAGGCCAATTTCAGCGCTGACCTCGCCCTCCGAAACTATACCCGTTATCTTTGACTTTGCCTCCAGTTCGGTATAACCCAAAAACTCAGTGGCGGAAGCGTCCTCAAACTCGTAATTGTCGTCGCCCTCCCAGCTGGAGCCCTCCTTGCGGGCGGCCTTGGCAGCGGCCTTTTGCTCGGCCATAGCGCGATTGAAGCCCTCAACGTCCACGCCAAGGCCCTTTTCGCCGGCCATTTCAACGGTCAAATCCAGGGGGAAGCCGTAAGTGTCGTGGAGCTTAAAGGCCATATCGCCGGTGAGCTCCTTAGCCCCGGCGGCAAGAGTCTCGTCGATATACTGACCAAGAACCACAAGGCCGTTATCAACAGTGGCGTCAAAGCGCTCTTCTTCCTTTTCGATTATGCGCTTGATATATTCACGCTTTTCGTCAAGCTCGGGATAAGCGGATTTTGAACAGTCAATGACGGTGTCGGCTACCTCGCTCAGGAACCTGCGGTCGATGCCCAGCAGCTTGCCGTGGCGGGCGGCCCGGCGCAGCAGCCGCCGCAGCACGTAGCCGCGGCCCTCGTTGGAGGGCAGAACGCCGTCGCTCACCATCATAACGGTGCTCCTTATATGGTCGGTGATGACCCGGAGAGACACGTCGGTTTTTTCGCTCTCCTTATAATTAACGCCCGCGATACGCGAAATGTGCTTCATCACGTCCTGAACGGTGTCAACCTCAAAGAGGTTGTTAACGCCCTGCATCACCACCGCAAGGCGTTCCAGCCCCATGCCGGTGTCGATATTGGGCTTGGGCAAGGGATTGTAGTTGCCGGTCTCGTCCTTATCGAACTGAGTGAACACAAGGTTCCAGACCTCCATATAGCGGTCGCAGTCGCAGCCCACTCCGCAGGTCGGAGAGCCGCAGCCATATTCCTCGCCGCGGTCATAATATATTTCGGAGCAAGGGCCGCAGGGGCCCGTGCCATGCTCCCAGAAGTTGTCCTCCTTGCCCAGCTTTACAATGCGTTCGGGCTTTACGCCGACCTCGTTGATCCAAATATCTTTTGCCTCATCGTCGTTTTCATATACGGAGACCCACAGCTTTTCCTCAGGTATCTCCATAACCTTTGTAAAGAACTCCCAGGCCCAGGCCGTGGCCTCTCTCTTGAAATAGTCGCCGAAAGAGAAATTGCCCAGCATTTCAAAAAACGTGCCATGGCGGGCGGTGTGGCCCACGCGCTCGATATCAGGGGTGCGTATGCACTTCTGGCAGGTAGTGACCCTGCGGCGGGGCGGGGTCTCGGCTCCGGTGAACCAGGCCTTCATTGGGGCCATGCCCGAATTTATCAGCAGTAGGCTGGCGTCATTTTTGGGCACAAGGGAAAAGCTGTCCAGCCGGAGGCAGCCTTTGCTCTCGAAAAAGCTCAGGAATTTTTCTCTTATCTCGTTTACGCCTAATTTTTGCATCTATTGTCAACTCCAATTTTAAATTACGAGTATTTTATCTCATTTATTATATAATCTTACGGCGGATTTGTCAATATATTTATTCAGTTTCGTTGGCAAAATACAACTGCTTGTACATACCGCCCAGAGCGATAAGCTCCTTGTGCGTGCCCGTCTCACAAATCGCGCCCTTGTCCACGACGGCTATCTTGTCGGCGTTGCGTATGGTGGACAGCCGGTGGGCGATTATAATGGTCGTGCGGTTCTGTATCACCTTATCTATAGCCTGATGTATGAGCCTTTCGGTGGAATTGTCAACGGCGGCGGTGGCCTCGTCAAGTATAAGTATAGGCTTATTGCGCAGGATAGCGCGGGCAATGGCGATGCGCTGCTTCTGCCCGCCGCTGAGCTTTACGCCCCTTTCGCCAACAATGGTGTCATACCCATGTTCCATGTCCATGATAAAATCATGGGCGTTGGCCACTTTCGCGGCGGCTTCTATTTCCTCATCCGTGGGATTGTCCGCCCCATAGGCGATATTTTCACGGGCGGTTCCGTGGAAAAGGAACACGTCCTGAAGCACCATTGAAATATTGTCGTGCAGCGATTTTAGGCTTATATCCCGAAGGTCTATGCCATCCAGGGTAATGCGGCCCGCCGTTGGGTCGTAAAACCTTGCCACAAGGCTGGCGATGGTAGTCTTGCCAACGCCGGTGGGGCCTACGAGAGCCACCGTCTCGCCGCTTTTAATGTCAAGATTGAAATTGCGCAGCACGGGCGAACCGTCAAGGTATTCAAAATCCACATTCTCAAAACGGATATCGCCCTTTACGTTATTGATCTCTACGGGGTTTTCCGCCTCCGGAACGTCGGTCTTTTCCTCCAGCAGCTCAAAGATGCGCTCGCCGGCGGCGAGAGAATCCTGTAGATCCTCGTTGAGCCGGGCAAGGTTGTTGATGGGGGTGTAAAGAGAACTCAGGTAAAGTATAAAGGCCACTATCTCGCCGGCGTCAACGCCGCGAGTGGCCAAAACGCCGCCTATGGCAATCACCAGCACCGTGCCCACCTGATTTAAAAAAGCGATAAACGGGTGTATAAAGGCGCTGCGGGTAAGGGCCATTATGTTGTATTTGGTGAACTTGCGGCTTGCGTCGGCAAAATGTTCCAGCTCCCGTTCCTGCCGGTTAAAGACCTGAATTTCCTTTACGCCGGAAATATTGTCCTGCAATACGCCGGACAGCTCCGCAAGATACTGATGCCGCTGCTTAAAAAGCGGCCTAACCTTTACGGCGTAGACCCACACGCCAACGCCAACGAGTGGTATCACCGCCACGCTGACCGCGGCCAGCGTCACGTTCATGCGGAAAAGCATTATCATCACACCGATAAACATTGCCACGCCCGCCAAGGCGTCGGCGCTGGCGTGGGCTATGAAAAGCTCCATTTTATCGGTATCGCTTATAATACGGCTCATGAGCTGGCCCGTTTGCTTATCCTGAAAGAAATGCATGGACAGATGCTGTAAGTGGTCGTAAAGTTTAAGGCGAAGATCGTGGACAAAGCTCCATGCCGCCTTGTGCGAAGCAAAGGTTCGCAAAAACTGGGTCAGCCATTGCAAGGCCGACACGCCGAGGAAAGCCGCCGCCATATGGGCCGCCTTCTCCGGGAGCTGAGGGTCGTTGGCGCTGATAAGGCCTATGAGCCGCCGCACCACCTGGGGCAGATATAGGCCGAGGAGGCTGTTGCCGATGATGGCAAACATGGTTATTATGAGCAGCCACCAGTATTTTTTTGCCTCCCTGAGTATCTTGAACGCTGTTTTCAAAATATCACTCCTAATTAAAGTAGGATTTATATTCAATGCGGTACTTGCTCTTGGGGAAAAGCTCCCTGTGCAGGGCCACAAAATAGTCGTCGGTCATGCTGGCGATATAATCCGCAACGATTTGGTTGGGTTCCTCGCTCCGATAGTCAAAATCCTGATAGTATCGGGCGTTTTCTTCAATATGCCGAATGTGATGGCGATATACGATAGTATCCTCTCCGCCGCTCTTTACGTCCCTGAGCAGCCGCTGATACAGTTCGGCAAACATGGGACGGATAGAACTCTCGTACATTTTATTCACGTCTTTATTATTATATATGAACTCACTGTTCTCCCTTTTTGCCGTGCGCAGGTCATCAAAGGCCTCAGCGCCGAGGCGGATATAATCGTGGCCATAGCTGTTTTCCACAATATCCACCACAAGGTTATTTATCATTTGAGCGTTTTTGGTGCCGATTATCTGGGCGGAAAAGGGCTTATCTTCGTCAATTATCTTGGCGGTCACCGCGTCCTGGCGGTCCTTGCCAACGTAGGCAATCATATCGCTGATACGCACCACGCAGCCCTCTAGGGTCGAGGGGATAAGCCGCTTTATGGCCTCGTAACCGCCGGTATAGCAGCCCTCCACATTGGCGTCGTATTCCCCGAAGCCGCCAAGGCGGCGTGGGCGGTATTCTTTAAGTTCAAATTCTCCGTTATGACAGAGGATGCCGTCCAAAGTCTGCAAGCTCACATTGCGCCGGTAAAGCACGTCCAACACTCTTGTGCTGTGAACGTTATGGTTGAAATACCGGCCCACGCCGTCCTCCATCAGCTCGCTCAGGTACTTTTCTCCGGCGTGGCCAAAGGGAGTGTGTCCGAGGTCATGCCCCAGGGCCATAGCCTCGATAAGGTCCAGATTGAGACCAAGCAGCCGCCCTATATTGCGGGCTATGCGGGAAACAAGCTGGACATGGAGGCCCCGGCGCGTTATGTCGTCATTGAGATAGAACGAAAAAACCTGAGTTTTGTCATTATAGCGGTTATATGTGGGCAGATGCAGTATCTTGTCTATGTCGCGGATAAAGGCCGGGCGCAGCAGACTGGTTCTGTCCCTGGTCATATCCCGGCGCAGGGCGTCCTCGTCCTTGAAACGGCACGGATTTTCCACTCCGTTTTTTCTGTCCTCCAGAATGCGCGCCTCCAACTCGGGCGACAGCTTTTTGTACCTCGCTTCCATGTGCGTCCTCCTTCCACCACAAACTTATACTAACCCTCAATGAGAAGGTGACAAGATCACCGCGAATGTCATATTTTCATTGAGGATTAGTATACAAGGGGGAACCCGAACGGTTCCCCCTCGCTACCGTCATATTTTTTTATGCTTTGCCTACGCTGCCGAAGAGCTCCATTTTTTCCTTGACAGTGGCCTTTATGGCCTCCGCGCCGGGAGCCAGGAGCTTTCTGGGATCGAAGCCCTTGCCCTGCTGATCCTTGCCCTCTTCAATATATTTGCGGGTGGCCGCGGCAAAAGCCAGCTGACACTCGGTGTTGACGTTGATCTTGGCAACGCCCAGGTCTATGGCCTTTTTAATCATATCTTCGGGGATGCCGGTGCCGCCGTGGAGCACAAGGGGCATACTGCCGGTGAGGGCCTTGATGTTCTCCAGCGCGTCAAAGCGGAGACCGGGCCAGTTTTCGGGGTATTTGCCGTGGATATTGCCAATGCCGGCAGCCAGCATCGTAACGCCAAGGTCGGCTATCTTTTTGCACTCCTGCGGGTCGGCTACCTCGCCCATACCCACTACGCCGTCCTCTTCGCCGCCGATGCTGCCAACCTCAGCTTCAAGGGAAAGTCCCTTCTGGGCGCATATCTTAACGAGCTCGGCAGTCTTGGCTACGTTTTCATCAATGGGATAGTGGGAGCCGTCGAACATGACAGACGAGAAGCCGGCATCAATGCACTTGAGGGCGCCCTCATAGCTGCCGTGATCCAGATGCAGAGCCACGGGAACGGTTATCTTAAGTTCTTCAAGCATACCGTTTACCATGCCGACCACGGTCTTGTAGCCGGTCATGTACTTGCCGGCGCCCTCGCTCACGCCCAAAATAACAGGCGAGCGGAGCTCCTCGGCGGTGAGCAGGATAGATTTTGTCCATTCAAGGTTGTTGATGTTGAACTGACCCACGGCATAGTGGCCGTCACGGGCCTTTTCGAGCATTTCTTTAGCAGAAACCAACATTTCGTTTACCTCCTGATGAATATTAAAGAAATTTTTTCTTTTCACTGTATTATATCACAAAAATTTCTATTTGTCCATACCCAATAAAATTTTTGTCAGATTTTTTCACCAGGGTATTTTGTGGCATATTTCCCGGGAAATATATGTATAATGAATAAGATTGAATAAAGAGGTTAAATGAATGAAAACGAATGGCGCAATACTCGGCATATTCATGGCCCTTTGCTGTTTTGCGGCGGCAAAAGCCTCGGTCAGCGAGGCAAAGCCGCTGTCCCCCGAATTAACGCGATGGGCGTTATATATGACGGCCAACGTAGAGGAGCCGTCGCCTCCGCTCGTGCCGGAGGAGACTCCCGTTCAGCCGGAGAGCGAGCCTGAAAAGCCGCAGTCCGCGGCCGCTCCCGTCTCCACCGTACAGCTCTCCGCCCCCGCGGCCCCGCTGTCCGACGGCATTGAAATATCGAACCTGGCCAAGGCGAACGTGGATGTTGACGAGCTTTTATCCCTGCCGCCGGAAACAACGGGGGCCCAGGTGCTTATCCTGCACACGCACGGCTGCGAGGCCTACACCCCCACCGAACAGTTCGACTATGTGCCAACCGAGGACTTCCGCACAACTGACAAAAGCCGCAACGTGGTTCGCGTAGGTGACGAAATACAGCGGGAGTTAGAAGCGCAGGGACTTACGGTGATACACGACACCACGCTCTGCGACGAGCCGGATTTTAACAAAAGCTACAACAAATCTCTTGCCGTAGCGAAAAAATATCTTGCGGAAAACCCAAATATAAAAGTAATACTTGACGTACACAGGGACAGCATAGAGGACGGCGGCAAGCAGATAAAAACCGTGGGGCCAAACGGAGCGTCTCAGCTTATGTTTGTGGTCGGCACAGACACAGGCGGCTTGGAGCACCCGCTGTGGCGGCAGAATTTGTCCTTTGCCCTGAATTTGCAGCGGCGGCTGCTGGACAAATACGAGGGCTTGATGCGGCCTATTAATCTGCGTTCCAGTCGTTTCAACCAGCAGCTTTGCACCGGCAGCATAATCGTGGAAGTAGGCAGCGACGGCAACACCTTGGAAGAGGCCCTCACGGCGGCGCGTATCTTCGGCCGGGAGCTGGGCGAATACCTGACCGGCTCGCGCTATACCGGCCCCCAATAAGCCGAGCGGCGCTCAGGGGCTGAATTTTTGCGCCATGATAAGCAAGAGGCCACCGCAGTGCGGTGGCCGGATTTTTACTTGCTTCCCAGTTTTACTTGCTTCCCAGATTGAACTTTTTCCTGAACTTTTCTACACGTCCGCCGCTGTCAACGAGCTTCTGCTTGCCGGTGTAGAAAGGATGGCACTTAGCGCAGACTTCGACGTTAATATTCTCCTTGGTGGAGCCGGTCTCGATCACATTGCCGCAGGCGCACTTAATTACGGTCTGCGTATACTTGGGATGGATACCCTCTTTCATGTATTTCACCTCTTTCAAAGCATTCATGCAAACATAGCTATTATAGCATATAAATTTTAAAAAAGCAATACTTTTTTCCAAATATTTTTAAATTTTTTAGGCGGGTATTTTGCGTTCTAAAACCGGGCCTTTTTGGGGCCCGGTTTTAGAACTATGGAATATTCTTTAGCGCGAAAGATAGTCATATAAGACGTCACTGAGTTGACACGGATCCACACCGTTTTCGGCCAACAGAACGATAAAAGCTTCGGCCTCGGAGCGTGTGCAGAACGCGTCTTGAATTGATGCGCGGCAGGCGGGCTTAGAGTATACATACATCTCAGCGTTGATACCATATACCGTGCTGACGCCGCATTTCGGATCAACCGGCGTTTCGACAAGACTGTAATTTATACTCATACCGCTCTCGATGTCTTCATAACTCCACATTAGCTGCCTCCCCTCCTTTCTGAATATTCCGTTTTAACCATATTATAGCACTGTTGCAAGGGAAAATCAAGACCCCCGTTTTTCCACAATCTGACAATTTGCGTGGTTGAGCCTGTTAAAAACCGCCGAAAAATATTCCAAAACTGCACTGCTGTGTCGTGTTTTAAAATTTACTGACAAAATATGAGATTATGAGCGTAAAATGCAACAAGATATAGTTATCAAAAAAAATTTTTTCCACAGGCCGCGTTAACACATTTCGTGGATAATTTGTATAATTTCGTTCAAGTTTGACCGCCGGTTTTAACATTTTTTCTACATTGTGTGAAAAACTTTACTTCTTTTTGCCTTTTTGGGAAAAAGCACTGGATTTTTCACAAAAAAAGGAGCATAATAAAGAAAGGAATTAATACAAGGAGAGTGTACATAAATGAATATCAGCATTACAAGAACCACGACCCCCAAG